>CAYPPV010000036.1:0-11120 GCA_964412705.1 uncultured Pelolinea sp.
GCCGAGAAGGTTGGACCGCCCGCCCTGGCAGGTAACATATAGATCTCCCACGCCCGGCAAACCGGCAGCGTATGATGGATCCAAGCCCAGCATATCCAGAACGGTGCGCATTTCCCTACCGCTCTGGGCAAACAGCGCGGCTGATAAATTATGCATGTATGCACCGCTTTTATCCGCTCCACCAGCATTCTCCAGAACACCCAGTGCGGTGCTGACTCCTGCCGCATAAGCATTTTTTAATGCCACTGCCATTTCCAGGGATGCAATATCAGCAGTGGTCCAGATATGGTAGTAATTTGTTCTAAATATATCGGAGAAATACTCTGCTGTTAACAAATCACGGCAGCCGAAAAAAACGCAGCTTGGCCGCCTTCCCGCCAGTTCTCCTGCGATGCAGGGTCCGCCCACGGCAGTAATGGAAACGCTTTCCAGGATTCCCTCTGACAGTTCTGACCGGAGGACTTCCGGAAGAATCACAAGTTTTCCATCCCTGTCTGTTTCCAGCCCCTTTGTTATGGAGATGATCCGATCACCGGGTTTTAGATAGGGAGAAAGCTTTTTTCCAATCCACCTGACACCCATCGAATTCACACCGCTGACTATGAATTCCGTATCCATTAGAGCGGTTTCGAGCTCCTCTATAAAAAAAGGCGTGACATTTTTTGGAAGATATCTTTTCAGGCGCGGGTGGAAGTTTTTTCTCTTGCAGCTTTGAATAATTTCTCCATCCAGGTGGGTCCCGATCAGATGAATTTCGAATCCATTGTCGCTGAGCGGCCAGGCCATGGCTGTACCCATGTAGCCCGCACCGAGAATAGCAGCTTTGCGCATATAAAACCTCCTAATTCTAATAATAAGAATAAGTGACTCATCAAATTGATAAGAAAAGAATTCCTGGAAATCCTGAAATAGATACTGGTTATTTACAGGCTGATCGGAACAACAGAATTAAATCATGAAAATGATAAATTTTTGGTTATTCGGTTTTTTAAAAAAAATTCTTTCCATTTGAGATAATTTCTAAAATTTATATTAGACACAGCAGCACGAGTAAGGCAATGGCTGATTAAATGGTAAACTTACTGCGCTAATTTCATAGAACAAGGGATGTATTGAATGCGAGTGATTTATCCTTTTACAGCGATTGTTGGACAGGAGCGCATGAAACGCGCCCTGATATTGAACGCAGTGGATCCGCGTATCGGTGGTGTGCTGATACGCGGTGAACGGGGAACGGCAAAATCAACGGCTGCGCGTGCTTTGGCGGCTCTGCTGCCGGATGTAAAAGTGGTTGAAGATTGCCGCTTTGCATGTGATCCGGATGCGCCGGAAACCTGGTGCACGGAGTGCAGGGAACGTGTGGCCAAAGGTGAAGAACTGCCGGTAGCCATCCGAAAAACTCCTTTTGTTGACCTGCCCGTCTCCGCCACGGAAGACCGGGTTGTGGGTACGCTGGATATTGAATCTGCGATTCAAAAAGGCGTACGCCGATTTGACGCCGGCATCCTGGCAGCTGCCAACCGGGGCCTTCTTTATATTGACGAAGTCAACCTGCTGGATGACCACGTAGTGGATGTTCTGCTTGATTCCGCGGCAATGGGCATGAATATTGTGGAGCGGGAGGGGATTTCGTTTACCCACCCGGCGCGTTTCATCCTGGTCGGCACCATGAACCCAGAAGAGGGCGAACTGCGCCCACAGCTCCTGGACCGCTTTGCGCTCTCTGTGGATATTCACGGCATTCGGGATGCGCGCGAGCGCATGCAGATCATGGAACGCAATCTTGCGTTTGAACAGAATGCCGAGGAATTCCGTCAGGAATGGCTGGCGAGAGAAAAAGAACTTTCAAAACAGATTGACCGGGCAAGAAAACTGGTGGACAAGATTGAGCATACGGATAGAAATCTGCTTTCCATTGCTTCACTAACAGCGTCCATGAATGTGGATGGGCACAGGTCTGACCTGGTCATTTTGAAAGCTTCCAGGGCCCACGCCGCACTGGTTGGCCGGACCAGCATCAATGACCTGGATATCGCCCTTGCTGCCGAGCTGGCACTTCCGCACCGCATGAAGGGCGGTCCGCTTCAGCATAACGAGATCGGAGTGGAAGAAATCAGCGAGAAAATTGAACAGCTCGTTGGATCCCAGGGAGAAGATGTGATTCCTTCTGAGAAAGAAAAAGAAAAAGCAGAGGAAACGGACGGCCCAAAAAAAGTATAAGGGGGGAAGAAGCAGGGGAGCTTCCCTCCCAGGAAGGCGAAGTCCCGGCCCCCCCCCAGAAAGTTTTTAAGGAGTTCAACGCAAACTGGTGGGAGGGGGGGCAGAACGTCAAGGTTGGCGACTCCTTTACCCCGCGCCGCCTGGATACCCCATTGGACAAGATGGTCCGCAGCCATGGTGGGCGCAGATCGAGGACACAAACCAATAAGAAACGGGGCAGGTATGTGAAAGCACGTCCGGCCAATGGAGAAGCGCAAGACTTGGCTTTTGATGCAACATTAAGAGCTGCAGCCCCATATCAGAAGAAGCGGAAGGAAGAAAATGGTAAAGTTGCCTTTCATATAAAACCGAGCGATTATATGCGCAAGGTGCGTGTCCGCCGGGCAGCCAACCTGATTCTGTTTGTTGTAGACGCATCCTGGTCCATGGCAGTTGCGGAAAGGATGAGCGCGACCAAGGGCGCTATCATGTCTCTGCTGACGGACGCCTACCAGCGGCGTGACAGGGTTGGATTAATCGTATTTCAGAAAGACCGTGCGACGCTCGTCATGCCGCCGACTAATTCCATCCAGCTAGCCCAGCGCGCTCTGAGCAACATCCCGGTTGGCGGGAAGACACCCCTCTCTGCGGGTCTGCAGCTTGCTTTGGATATTCTCAAGAGGGAATCCGTTCTGCACCCGGATATTATGCCCCTGCTGATTATCCTTACTGATGGGGCGGGAAATGTCTCCATGGGTGATTTTGCACCCCTGGAGGAGGCGCATCAAATTGCAGACCAGATCGCGGGCAAAGATATCCCGGCAGTTGTCATTAACATGGAATCAGCAACCTATGACCAGGGTTTGGCCCTTGAGCTTGCCGAACATCTGAATGCGCCCTGCCTATCCATCAGTGAGCTGAAGGCGGAGCATCTATATATGGCGGTGAAACAGGCGAGCGAGGAACTCAAACAATCGGAAATTTAAGATTTTTTAATTAAATTCCCATTAGGTTAAAATGATCACGTTATGTTAGAGAAGCTCAGGAGCTTTAACAGAACCAGGCTGATTTTGATCCTGGTGATTGCCGCAGCGATTCCCTGCTACTGTATCGGAATAACGGTTCTTTGGAGTGCGAACATTGAACGGACCGGTTTGACCGCCACAGCAGGTACATTGACGGCAACCGATATCGGCTCTGCGACGGCAACGATGACCCTTCGAGCCACCAGAACCGATACGCCCACTCCGACAATAACAACGACGTTCACAAAGACTATTACGTATGTCCTGCCCCCTTCGGATACACCGAGTCCATCTCCAACGGCAAGCAATACCCCTGAACCAACCGAAACGGACACACCTATACCGCCAACAGATACCGCTACATCCAGTCCCTCAACAGCCTCGCCTTCCCCGGAACCTCAGGAGACCGGTACGCCCTGAATTTGTTGTATAATCCCTACCCCTCTTTAGGATTCCCAGATTATGAAAATTGGTAGAATTATGAACCGGATGATCAAACATTCTGATGTGACCAGAGTCAGACAGGCATTGCGAAATATATTCGCAATGCTATTGCTGGGACTTGTAATTTTAGCCGGCTGCCAGGGGCAGAATATCCTGGAAGTGGTATTTCCCCAAGAATCAGAAGGAGAAAATATTTCGCCTGCCACTGAGGAAGCGACTGCAGATGTGGCGGCAACTGAGGAGGCGACCCCTTCCCCCCCCGAGATATTTGATTTGATCATGTGGGTTCCACCCCAGTTTGATCCCAATGGAGACAGCGAATCAGCGAAATTATTGAATTCCCAATTAAAGGGTTTTCTCCGGGAAAATCCCCAGGTTAATCTTGAAGTGCGGGTTAAAGCCGCCAGCGGGCCGGGAAGCATCTTGGATACCCTCTCCAATGCGGTTGGCGTGGCACCGGAAGCGGTCCCTTCATTGATTCTGCTCTCCCGTGAGGACCTCATCCAGGCAGTGAACAAGAAATTGGTTTACCCGTTTGAGGATGCTGCAATAATTGATGAAAGCGATTGGTATGAATTTTCCCAGGAGATGGGCATCATGCAGGGTGCGGCTTACGGGCTGCCTTTTGTATCCAATATACCCGGTCTTATTTACCGGGGCGAACAAACAATCGGCGCAGCGTTGGAATGGGAGGAGATTGGTCGCAATTTTGATCAGCTGGTTATACCCGCGGGAGATCCCGATGCGGAGCTAACCTCATCCTTGTATTTGTCTGCAGGAGGCGTGCTTCTGGACCAACAGGGTATGGCAACGCTGGATATCATAACAATCGCAGAAGTCCTGGAAATATTTGCCGATTTACAGGGCGAAGGTATCCTGCTTCCGGCGTCAACCGAATTCCAGACAGACGAACAAACATGGCAGTACTTCATTGAAAATGATATTGAAGCAGCCATTTCTTCATCTAACCGAGTGATTTCATCGGAACTTGATCTAAATCTGGCTATGTTGCCCCTGTTCAAAGGTACATCCTATACACCCGCAAATGGCTGGCTTTGGTGTTTGACAGACCCTTCAGAGTTCAATCGTAAAGCGGCCGCAGACCTGGCGGAGTATCTGGTTTTGGCAGATTTTCTTGACGATTGGGCGCCTGTTTCGGGCTATTTGCCTGTGCGCCCGTCTTCCCTTTCAGGATATTCAAATGTTGATTTCAGGGAAACTGTCAGCGGAATGCTCCTGTCAGCCCGGCTGCAGCCGAAAACACAGGAAGCGCAGAGAGTGTACGCGGAAATCAGGACCGCGGTGATCGAGGTCATAACGGATCAGTCAACACCCCAGGAAGCCGCAGAAAGAGCGCTGGAGAGACTGGAGGTAGTTGAAACACAATGAAATTTAATATCAATGAGTTTCGTGAAAAGATGCGAAAGCGCCTTCCGAAGTGGATGAATTTGCAGAACCTGATTTTCTTCGCCGTCATCTTTGCTTTCGTGATCATCATTGTCTGGAGTGAATCCATCTCAATGGTTTTCCAGGATGGAAAACCGCATGAGCAGGGCATCACAGCCACCCCTACCACGCTTTTTGGTACACCCACTCCCCTGCCTGCGGAATGGTTGGCCAGTGCTGAACAAACAAATGGAATTCTGATAGGGGGGATCATTATTCTCCTGATCATCATTTTGGGGGCTGGCGCAATATATATTCGCGACAAGTCATAATTTTTGGTTAATAAAATCTTTATGAGATATTAATAAAAAATGGTTGTTTTTCACAACCAATTTTTGTTTTAATCGTATACATAGTGTAAGAAAATTAAAAAGGAGAAAAATGTTAAGAAATAATCGTGTTGTTAAGAAGCTGGCGATTTCGTCAATCCTTGTATCTGTTATGGTGCTAGGCATTATTGGAACCGTGAGCGCAACAGAATTTCCGAAAGGGGATACCATCCCTGCCGGAGAGACAATTGAAGATGATGTCTTCATAACCGGGGACAGTGTAACGATTGATGGGAATGTTGATGGCATACTTTTTGCTGTCGGCTCAACGGTCACTTTGAACGGTACTGTCACCGGGGATGCCTTCCTGGCTGGAGAGACCGTAATTGTCGGCCAATCCGCAGTTGTTGACGGTAATCTATTTATTGCCGGTGCGGATCTGACAGTTGAGGGCGAAGTTACCGGGTCGCTTTTTGGCGGTTCCTCTGCTTTTGAGCTCACAGAAACCGCAAGTGTCGGCAGAAACTTTTATGCTGGCGCTTTTAGTGTTGTGACTGCAGAAGGTTCCAGCATCGGCAGAGACCAGTTGGGCGGATCATATCAAGCCCTCCTATCGGGTGATATCGAAAGGGATCTAAAAATTGGGGCAGCGGCTGTTGAGCTGAATGGGTCCGTCGGAAGGAACGCTTCCATCGAGGTTGGTGATGTGAAAAGCTCCGAAGAATCAACATACTGGATGCAATTTAACCCTTATTTCGGGCAGTATGTTCCCGAAATCATAGAGCCCGGTATCCGTATCTCTGACGATGCCAGCATCGGAGGAAACCTGGTTTATACGAGCACGGTTGAACAGACTGAAAAACTGAACTCCATCACTGCTGGAAATGTAATCTACCAGACACCTGTCCCGTATGAAGCAGGACAGTACCAGGCGAGAGAAATGGATGAAGGATTTCCGACGGGATTTATTACGGGAGCTGTTTTCCTGACGATGGTGAGAAGATTCATCAAACTGTTTGCCATCGGCGCCCTTGCTCTTTGGCTCCTGTCTAAACCTTTTAGGAAGCTGGTTGATGCCGCATATGCGGAGCCGCTTAAGGCGATGGGTTGGGGATTTGTCCTCGCGGCAATCGGATTCCTGGCAATTTTCATTGTTCCGGTCATCTTCGTACTGCTCGGTATCCTGATCGGTTTCCTCAGTCTTACCAGTCTGCTTTATATCTGGTTCGGCATCATCGGTGTGTCTCTGCTGCTGGCATTCATGCTGTTCTTCTTTGCGCTCTTCACAATAAGCAGACTGCTGGCAGCGTTCATGTTTGGCAGATGGCTGTTGAAAGTATTATTCAAGCAGGAAGAAAAGCCATGGCTGAGCCTGTTGATCGGCGTAATCCTCTATGTAATCATCCGGGCAATCCCTATCATTGGATGGCTGGCCGGACTGGCTGCCTTGATGATCGGCAGCGGTGCCTTTTGGCTAGTTCTGTTTGAGAAGAAACCGGCGAAGAGCAAGAAATAAGAAGGAAAAATTTTTAAGCTCCCCGAATTTTCGGGGAGCTTTTATATTTCCAGGATGTATAGCGGTACCAGCATTTCTTCCCTGGATAAACCACCGTGCCTTCCCAAAAGATGGTTTTCTTTTTTGGGCCACCACCAATACGCATTTTCTAGTGGAAACACAATATGACTGCCAAATCTGTCTCGTGTAGATGGGTGAATTTCACCTTTTCCGAGCAAACCCGATTCCAATACTTCATTGGAATTTATTAACAAGAATTGATTATTCCAATGGCTTTCCAGATAATCCCGAACACGGTCTTCTGATTTTTTCTTTATAAACAAAAAAGGCATACGGCTTTCACCTGTTGGCTGCATAATCAGATTCTTCAGGAGGTCAGGGTGATTCTTCAATTCGTAATCAGCCACAATGTCCGTACCAATCTGGCCGTGATCTGCGGTGAGAATGAAAAGAGTATCATTTTTACCATTTCGCATAAGTTTTTCCAGGAAACGTTCCAGACTGAGAATGAATTCTTTCAATTTGGCAAATATTGCTTCACTTTCTGGTCCCTCGAGGTGAGACGCTGTGTCCAGGCCGCTCCAGTAGATGTATAAATATGCTTTTTCGTTCCGGTATTTGTCTAGAATATTCCTGAAGGCATCCCAGAGATCCTCTATGTCTAAGTATGGAATCCGTTCGACATTATTGAGGAGCATTTCTGAAAGGCCGGATGAATAAATGGATTCATGCTGAAATGAAACCGGACGGATTTTATTTTTTCGAAAATGTGCTCCCAGGGTGGGGACATCCAGGAAAGATCCGGGATCAAACCCTGCCCTTTTGATATTTACCGGATCCTCGATAATGGTTGCTACATGATGCGTGATCATATTGGCGATAAGGCCATATTCTTTCAGGAAGAGTTCATACCCTATGTATGCATGTTCAGCCGGCAGCCTGCCGGTCCAAAGTGTGGTTAAAGCCGCAGAAGTTGTGGAAGGTGTAATGCTGGTAAGCGGAAATAATGAACCCTGATTGTTAATAAGCGCATGATTCGATTTACTGCTCATTTCAAATAAGTGTTCAAAGAGATTCAGACCCAAACCATCCACCAGCAGGAATATCACGTTCTGATATTCGTTTTGAAAATGATTGGAGATGAGCGGATCAAGAGGGGAATATCCTATATCCGGGATCCCGAGCCAGCGTGATATGCTGGACGGCAGGTTCGCGATCGAAAACCCCTGGTAATACGGATGGATACTGTCTGTTATTTCAGGCAGGGAATGGATTCTGTGTTTCTCTATCTTTTCCAAGATGGATTGAAATATTTCTTTATGCATGCGATCCCCGACTTTGTTTTTAAAAAATTGTAACTGCTATAATGAAAAAGTTATTAAAGAATTGGAAAATTCACTGATGAAGGGGAAATTGCACGGGCAGTTTTATAAATACAGAGGTATTCTATTAATTTTTTATTTTTTGTTCTTGACCTGCCTGTTTACAAGGCCTCTCTGTCTGCGGATAGCCAGTGAAAATGTCGGGGGTTATGGGGACAATTTATATTTCATCTGGCAGATTGGATGGATCAGGCAGGCTTTATTTGATTATGGCGAGATGCCATACCGAACCCATCCGCTTAATTTCCCCTATGGATACAATCTAGCGACCACCGAAATTGCTCCCCACCAGCTTCTGATCGGGTTTCCGGCGGCCATCTTCGGAAACCCTGTTCTTGGATATAACATTTCCATTTTGGCAACTTTCATCCTTGCCGGATTAACCATGTATTACTGGGTTTACCAGCTGACGAACTCCTGGCAGGCCAGTCTCTTATCTTCAACTGCCTTTGCATTTCTTCCATACCATCAGGCACATTTTTTAAGCGGACATCTTAATATTTCCTCCATTGAGTGGTTTCCGCTCTTTTTCATGGGATTTTTCGGAATTCTTACAAGCAAGTACTTCTCATGGAAAAATATTGCTGCTCTATCAGCCGGTTTGGCGGGTATCGCTCTTACCTCTCAATACTATTTGTATATGGTCCTTTTTACCGGATTATGTATCTTGATTCTCTATTTTATTTTCCGGAATAGCCGGCAGATTGCCGATTGGCAGGTTTGGAAGCAGTTCCTGATTACCTTCGGAATATCATTCCCGTTTTTAATAACAGGAATTTTGCCATATTATCTTCTTCATAGAGGTGGGGGATCAACCAGAACACTGGCTGATGTCATGGTTTTTTCAGCAAGCATTACGGACTTCTTCCTTCCTTTTACAAAAAGTATTATTGCCGGAGATTGGGTCTCGCAAAATTTTCCACGAGCTTTATGGAATGAGGCGTCACTCTATATCGGCGCCCCGATTTTTTTTCTGACTATCTATTCTCTGATATATTGGAGGAAGAATGAAAGAAGAAAGCACCTTATCTGGCTCATGGCAGCAGGTGCCGTCTTGGCGATGATTTTGGCCATGGGTACGCATTTGACCTGGAAAGAAGAGCCGCTTCTTATTCATACTCCTGAGCTGCTATCGGGCCTGATCAAACGGGAATCATTTTATCTTCTCCTGCCAGGATACTATTTATTCCAACACTTCCCTTTTTACAGCGTCATGCGCGCCTGGATGCGGTATGGGATTATCGCCTTGACCCTGTTTTGCGCCGCTGCGGGCCTGGGGGCAGCCCATATTTTAGGTTCATTAAAGAAACCATGGAAAAACACTGCTGCTGTTGCATTGATCATTTTCGTGCTCATAGATTTTCTCCCGACCCCATATCGCACGGTTGAGATCAAACCCAGGAGAGTGGATGAGTGGCTGGCTGACAAGCCGTATGGAGGGCAGGTTCAGCTGCCATTGAAGCAATCCTACGAGGAAAGTGCAATTTACTACACCCTAACCAACCATAAACCGCTGATAGGTGTCATACGGACTTTCCCTTCCCCCCGTTATTTTCAGCTGGAACCGAAGCTCCGCGGATTTCCGGATGAGGAAAGCGTCAATGCTCTCATAAAGGAACAGATTACTTACATTGTGGTTGATGAAACACAATACACTGTTGATGATGGCTTTATTAATAATGCGGAGAATTCAGGGCTTGACTATGCCGTATCAATAGACGGCCAGTCAGTTTTCATAATACAGTAGCGAGACTACGCCAATTTCTGTATAATCTGTGTAATTCTGTCAAAATTGAGGTAATTGTGCGCCGGGAAATTTTAAATTGGGATGATATTGACGCTTTGATTGACCACCTGGTTCCCCAATTCAACCATGAATTTGAAGGGATGGTTATTATTACTAGGGGAGGCATTGTGCCCGGGGGTCTTCTGGCTGACATCCTCCAGATAGAAAATATTTTGACTGCTGCCGTGGATTTTCCTGCTGAACAGGAAATGGAGCCTGCAAAAAAGCATTCCCGGTTTCTGGCTTGGCCTCAATTTATCCAGTTTCCGGAAGATGAAGTGCTTTCAGCGAAACGGATTTTGGTGGTGGATGACGTGTGGGGGTCCGGGAGGACCATCACTGCTGTGAAAAACCGCGTATCAGGTGCCGGAGGCCTTCCGTATACCTGCGTCCTGCATTTCAATCCTTACCGCAACCTGTTCGGTAAAGTGCGGCCGGACTATTTTGCGGCTGTAACTGACGCATATATTGTTTATCCATGGGAGCGTTCTCGCGGACCGGAGGGTGCGCTTCATTTTGGTTTTGACCAGTGACAGGAACAGTAAGCCATCAATCTCCGATCAAGACTTTTTTGTACCTGGCTGTCATTTTTTCAAGGCTGAAATTTTCCTCCGCACGGCACCTTGCCGATTTTCGATAATTTTCCAAATTATCCAAAACTTTTATCGCGGCATCCGCCAATGCTTGGGTATCCGGCGGTTCAAGTTTCCAGTAATTGGCCCCATAAGGAACAACTGCGCCGCCGTCACTGCCAACCAGTTCCGGGATGGAACCGGTAGCATAGCTGACGACCGGCAAGCCGCTCGCAAGGGCTTCCACGACGGCGTTGGGGCAGGCCGCGTTAATTTCTGCAGGGAAAAGCAAATGGGCGGAACGGTCAATGGCTGGAATTTCTGTATGCGGTACCAATCCCATCCAGCGGATGGTTGTTTTCCCGCTGGGTTTTATGGAGTCCCGCATTTCCTGGGGCGCGTCCCCTACTATCACCAATTCCACCCTCTTATTCAATTTCACTGAAATCTGACTTGCAGCTTCAACGGCATTGTATAAGTC
>CAYPPV010000037.1:0-11057 GCA_964412705.1 uncultured Pelolinea sp.
TTAATGCATATAAAAGAAATATCTGTGTTACATAAGAAAAAACCCATTGCATTTTTCAATTGCTGTGGTATGATTTCGCATCTGGAGAAAGAAGCACATGGAAAACAAAATCACAATCATAGAAGGTCCTCCCCCGGTTTTCGAAAATATCGCGGATGGGTGGGCTGTGGGCATGAATGAAAGCCCTATTCTTTACGATACGATTTTTACACAGGTTCGCACACTTAATGGTCCTGCGCTGGTAGAGCGCTGCCATCGGGCATGGAGGGAACGATCCTCCATTTATTTGCATTACCGGAATGAACTGGGTGAAGAGGAAAAAGCACCCATTGTCGCTGTGCGCTCTGTGGAAACCGGCGAGGGGCAGGTTCTGCTCCTTTGGATTCGTCAGCTGCCATCCTTTGAAGATCTACAGGGTTTGGCTGAAGATTTCTCGGAGGAAGGATTTGATTTTGATTACGATGATGAAGACGATGGCGATTATAAGGAAGACGATATTGATGAGGATGATGATTTAAGTTTTCTAAATTAATCTTTTTATCCATTTATACCGCCCGCTGATTTGGAACTGAAATCAATCAGCGGGTTTTTTTTATAAAATAGTAACTGAAATTGAGGTTTTTCGTTAATAGAACTGATGAAAGGTTCAAGATGGGATCTACAGTTGCTCTGGTAAGATGTGAAAATTATCAATCGCAAACCGTTCTGTCGGCAGTGCGGAAAGGGATTGACTTGCTTGGTGGGATAGATAAATTCACCGCTGAGGGGGAAAGGATCCTGATAAAACCGAACTTGCTTACCGGGGAACATCCAGACAAGTGCATCAGTCCCCATCCTGAAGTCTTCCGCGCTGTCGTGGAAGTTTTTATGGAAACAGGTGTGAAATTGAGCTACGGGGATTCTCCTGGAGTTGGGTCAACAAAAATGGCATCCCAGCGCGTCGGTTATTTTGATATCGCCAAAAACATGCATATTGAGTCCGCGGATTTCTCAACAGCAATTGAAGTCCCTTTTCGTAACGGAAGAATGATTAAAAAATTTCCTGTAGCAAAAGGAGCGTTGGATTGTGATGGCATCATCAATTTACCAAAATTGAAAACTCATGGATTAACTCGGATTACATGCGCTGTTAAAAACATGTTTGGCTGCATACCCGGGATCAGGAAATCGGAATATCATTCGGTTCTGCAAACATCAGCTTTATTTTCCAAGATGTTGGTAGACCTTAACCGGCTTTTAAAGCCACGCTTAAGCATCCTGGATGGCGTGATGGCAATGGAGGGGAACGGCCCCAGGAACGGTACACCGAGGGAGATGGGTGTCCTGATTTTTTCCGAAGACCCGATTGCGTTGGATACAGCAGTCTGCCATCTGATAAATCTAGATCCTAGGCTGGTCGAGACTAATGTTTACGGCCAGGAGTTTGGATTGGGGAAAATGGAAGATATCCATTTTGTCGGCGATCCTTTAGGCGATTTCATACAGCGGGATTTCAAGGTGAACAGGAACAGAAAAAAAACAGCGCCAGGTTCTTCTTTTCTAAGCAGAAGTTTTATGCGCCGGTTCACAGCGCCTCAACCGACGATAAGAGAAGAAGCCTGCACACGCTGCGGCCTGTGCGTCAAAATCTGCCCGGCACAGCCAAAAGCCCTTTCCTGGAATGGAAAAGAAGAAAATATTCCGCCTGTTTACGATTACGAAAAGTGCATTCGGTGCTACTGCTGCCAGGAAATGTGCCCATCCGAAGCGATCTATATTAGAAATACTTTTTTAGGAAAATTGATACATTGATTTTTCCCTCAAAAGTGATCGCTTGGGTTTATTAAATGAAAGTGCCCCAGGTAGGACTCGAACCCACAACCTAGGCGTTAGGAGTGCCTTGCTCTATCCATTTGAGCCACTGGGGCAGTGGTCCAGATTATAGCATTGTGCAAATCTGCGGACAAGGTTTTAAAAAAATTGACCGCCAGCGGGTGCCGGCGGTCGAAGGGAGGGATTCCCACCAGTTACCCTAATTGGGTTCTCCAGCGCGAGGAGGGACGCGCCGAATATTTCTGGCGGAAAAGGCAATTTGCCTTATCAGCTTCTTGCCTAAGCGAAATAGTATACTATTTTTATCTAATTTGTTGTTAACATATTGTAAAAAATTTCTAAGATTTTTCTCCAAATATCTTCATCCAAAACTCGATATCATTATCTGGTTCTGTTCTTGATTCTTCTATTCCCTTGCTTTTATCGTTCATTGTGCCAGCAAAGGTGCTGCTGGAAATTGTATGGGCGCCCAGCTTTTGGGCTTGTTCAACAATTTCCCGATCAGAGGTTACCACCGTGTAGTTTTTTGCTGCTTTTTTCTTTGCTGTAAGGAATTGGATAAGCGCTTTATCTGCATTGAGCGGCGGTTTGACAAAGTGGGCTTTAACAAAAGCGCTTGGGACTCCGGAATTGCCAGTGCTGAAACCTCTGTCGAAGAAAACAAATGCTTTTTTACGAATTCGCTTGAAATAATCAGCGAGAATACTTAATAGCTCACTCTCATCATCAGTATCCTGAAGACTGATCCCCTTGGTGTGGGGAATCAGGTTGTGGCCGTCTATCAAAAAGGGCATGGATTTTTACTTGAATATAATTTTAGCAATTCTATCATTTCGAATCTGACTGAGATAGCCGAGTTTTTGAAGTACTTTATAATTGGA
This sequence comes from uncultured Pelolinea sp., assembly GCA_964412705.1. Classification (GTDB taxonomy): domain Bacteria; phylum Chloroflexota; class Anaerolineae; order Anaerolineales; family Anaerolineaceae; genus Pelolinea. Next base: position 2,694 of record CAYPPV010000037.1, read on the forward strand.
CCAAGAATTCATTTAAGGACAGCATTATTTATGGCACAGGCATATTACCGGAAATGGCGTCCCAAGGATTGGGATCAGGTGATCGGACAGGATCATGTGATCCGCACACTGCGAAATGCATTTGCGCGCGGAAATTTTACCCACGCGTATCTTTTTTCTGGTCCGCGCGGCACGGGGAAAACGACTACTGCAAGGATTATTGCCAAAGCGCTCAACTGCCTGTCTGAAGACCAATCTGCCAGGCCGTGCAATCAATGCGAACACTGTGTTGAAATCAATCAGTCGCGTTTTCTTGATTTGATTGAGATTGATGCGGCCTCAAATACTAGTGTGGATGATGTGCGTGATTTGCGAGAGAAGATCAATTTTTCACCCACAAAAGGACGTTATAAGGTCTATATCATCGATGAAGTCCATATGCTTTCCAATGCGGCTTTTAATGCGCTGTTGAAAACGCTTGAAGAGCCGCCAGCGCATGCTGTTTTCATTCTGGCGACAACAGAGGTACAGAAGATTCCCCCGACAGTGCTGTCGCGCTGCCAGCGGCATGAATTCCGCCGCATTCCCCTTAATTATATCCAAATGCAGTTGAAAGAAATTGCAAAGAAAGAGAATATTGATGTGGAACCGGCTGCCCTTATTGCGATTGCCCGACAGGCGACAGGATCGATGAGGGATGCAGTTTCCCTTTTGGATCAGCTCGCTTCCACCGGTTTAACTGTAGACCTTGAATTAACGAAACAGGTGCTGGGTACTGCGGGTGGGGAGAATGTGTATAAACTCGTAACTGCAATCTTGGAAAACAATGCGGGGGAAGCAATTTCCCAAATTAATCATGCTCTTGACCATGGGAGCGATCCTCGCCAATTTGGCAGGCAGGTGGCTGATGTTTTTAGGTCGGTTTTGATGGCAAAGATGGGCAATTTCGATCAAATAGAAATGACGCAGGATGAAACGGAAAAAATCAAGGATTTTGCTTCCGCTTTCCCTATGGGTAAGCTGCTTGAAGCTCTACGTGCATTTGATCGGGCTGCGCAGAGAACCAACGCGGGTTGGCAGCCGGGATTACAGCTAGAACTGGCAGCCGCCAAGATTGCGAATCCAATCAGTAATCAGGAAGGCGCTGATCCGGGTGAATCATCTAGCAAACGTGTTGAAAATGGTCATAAAAGAAATCAAACAACTAATAAAAATAGAGCGATGAAAGACGGACCCGGGATGGCTGATTCTAATGCTGTAGAGCAGAACCTTGCTGATAGCCGGAACAATTCCGTAACAAAGCCCGAACGTGCAGAAAATGAAAGCGGAGAGGCCCATACTTTTAACGATAAAAACATTAATACTGCTGGTGGAAAGGATACTGGGTCCGGTTCAGTAGGAATCGACCGGATAAAATCATCCTGGAAGAATATACGGACCGCGGCCAAGAAGAAATCTCCGGAAACTGCTGCGCTGCTTAATTCAAGCCGGTCCATGAACATTCGGCGAGGGCGGTTGGTTCTCGGTTTTGCTAGTGAAATCCTGCGCTCAAAAATGGAGAACGGCAGAAATATCGAACTGGCACGCGAAGCCATAAGGGATGTATGCGGGATTGAAGTAGAAATTGATTGTATTGTTGCTGGGAATGAGCCCCCCCCCTTACCGGATGGAATGGAAATTGAACGGGATGGCATGGTGGGGGAAGCGCTTTCGCTCGGCGGCAAAATCACAAAAAAAGAAAAAGCAACAGATGAGGATTAATAAGAAATGAAAAATCTGTTTAGCGGAGATATGATCAAGCAGGTCAAGCAAATGCAGGACCAGCTAAAAAAAACGCAGAAGGAACTTGAGAAAGAAACCGTTACTGGAAGTGCGGCTGGCGGTATGGTTGAAGTTGTTATCACAGGCAACCAAAAATGTCTGGAGGTGAAGCTCCAACAAGAAAAAATGAAGGATATTCCTGTTGATCGGCTGGAATCCTTTATTCAGCAGGCAATTAATGATGCTTTTAAAAAATCAAAAAAACTAATGGCCAAGAAACTTGGGCCCCTGGGCGGCGGATTGGCCGGCTTAAAATAGAAGAAATCAGAATATGAGTGTCCTGCCTAAACCGCTGGAAAGATTGATTTTTGCATTTGAAAGGTTACCTGGAATCGGTCCTAAAACAGCTTCGCGACTTGCATTTTTCCTGCTGAAATCACCAGCAGAGTTGTCCAAAGATCTTTCCGAAGCACTCCGTGAAATCAAATCTTCCATAACTTTATGCCGTGTTTGTTTCAATATCACAGACGCAGGCCGCGAAAAGTGTGAAATATGTTCCAGCACGGAAAGGGATGAGAAACTGCTTTGTGTGGTTGAGGAGCCCCTGGATGTCCTTGCGCTCGAGCGAACAGATGGCTTCATGGGTCGATACCACGTATTGCATGGAGTCCTGTCTCCGATTGAAGGCATTGGCCCGGACGATATCAGGATAAGGGAATTGGTAGATCGCGTAAAGGAAGGGAAAATAAAAGAAGTTATTGTTGCCACCAATCCAAGCATGGAGGGTGATGCAACAGCGTTGTATATCCGCCAGCAGTTGGAACCTTACAATATCAGAATGACACGCTTGGCCAGGGGTCTTCCCGTTGGAGGAGACCTGGAATATGCTGACCAAAACACTCTTCTCCGGGCGTTATCCGGCAGGCAGGATCTTTAAAGGGTTATTGAGGGGTCCAGAGGATCCCGAATTGTGTAATCCTGATATTATTTTTTGTTGGAGTTAATTTAATTTCCGTATAATTACGAATCGAATCATTAAGGTCTTCTTCAATCCGCTGCTTTTCTTCCTCGAGTTCCGTTTCTATTCGACTTAAGTCTTCCTTGTAATTTTCCAGGATCTGTTCGGCTTCCTTTAGCCTGTTGCGCGCATCAGCAGTCATGCGCATTTTTGAGCTGGATGAAGATAAGCCGGTAAGTCTCTTTTTTGTTGCTAACTTGAGCAGGGATTCTCCTACCTTCAACGCTGTATCAAGCCCGCGAGATTTGAGATTGCTTCTGAGTTTTTTTACCTTGAGCTCCTGGCGCTCGATACGATTTTCCAGTGTTTTTTTCTTTGATGCAAACTTTTTTTCCAGTTTTTTGAATTCTTTTTCTTTTTTCTCCTCAACAGCTGCCTGGTTGAGTTCCAGGAACTCCTCCTCGCTTGCTTCCGGGGATGCTGTCACGCCAAGCGTTCTATTCTCTCGAATGACCAATGTATCCGTTTCATAAATCCAGTTTTCAAAATCCTTTTTCTGTGATGACCACCAGGAATCATCCTTCATAAAATCCGGAAGATTGGTAAAGGTTGTATTTTTCTGTGGTTGACTTAATAAATCCTTAATATTTAAATCTTCATTCAGGTAAACATCCCAGTCTTGTCCATGTTTTTTTGCTGCCTTCACAAGTGAGGTGATTGTGCGGCTCGAGTCTACTGTTGGGCTCTGTCTAATGTAACGCACCTCGGCCTGAGCCAGTAGGTTGGGTGCGTAGACAGAGCTCTCTTTCGATTTAGTTAGCGGATAAAAATATTCATCAATACCCCCGGCTGTTTTTGGTTTTACTGATTTTTGTTCTTCAGCCTCTCTGACTGTGGGAATGGATTTCCCCTTATTATCTTTTTGGAAGTCCTTCACCCCTGCCAGCTTGTTTAATCTTGGTATCTGGGTGATTGTTATAGGTCCTGCTAGGTAGCTCATTACCCATCTGGTATGGAAAATTTCCGGTTTCCGTTCATGCACATTGTGATAAAGAAAGACTCTTTTATCAAGTGCGGAAATCAATTTGTCAAAATCCGAACGTTTGATGCCGCCTGAGGCGCTTTCCAGTCCATCCAGCAGGCGTTGCTTGTCCTGGTCAGTCTGAAGGCGCCCAACCATCCATGTTCCCGCATTTGAAAGCGCCTTGTAATCTACATCAACCGGATTCTGTGTTGTAAGCACCAATCCGACTCCAAATGCGCGGGCAGTTTTGAGCATTCGGATGATTAGAGATTTCGAAGCAGGATTGGCTACCGGCGGCAGATACCCATGGATTTCATCAAAATATACGATCGCACGAAGATCCCCGGTGCCCTGCTGCTTGCGCATCCACGATTCAACTGCTGAATATAAAAGGGTTATAAAAAACATGCGTTCGGTATCATTGAGGTGTGCAAGATAGAAAATGCTGTGCTTGGGTTTCCCTTTTTCTGAATACAGCATTTTCTGTACATCAAGCGAAGGACCTTCGATCCAGCTTTGGAAGGTCGGGGAAGCCAGGAAATTATTCAGCATCATGGCCAGTTTATCCCTGTCCTTTTTGGGGAAAAATTTGCTCAGCGAAAACGCCCCCAATTGATCAAAGGGGGGAGATTGTGTTTGCCGAATTATCCCTTGAAGGTTTAATGATTTTTCTTTTTTCCAGTTGAATTCAATAATGTTCGCTAAAAGAATATGTTCTTTCGAACGGAGCGGGTCAAGATTATCTAGGCCAATCAAGGTTAATAAAGCTGTTACGATATCTGATATGCGGTCACGCAGAAACTCCTCATTTTCCTCCCAGTTAAGATCCGGTGAATCAAATGAAGCCATAATATTCACCGGGTAGCCGGCAGTTGAACCAGGTGTGTAAATGATTCTTTCTGCGGATTGCCTGTAGAGCTCAATATCCTCTGGTCCCAGGTCCCAGTCCTTTAATCCTTTTTTCCATAGTGCCGCGGTGCCCTCTGCTACCTCACTGGTTGATTTCTTTTTACGTTTCGCTGCAGAAATATCCACCCATGGCTTAAAATCATCAGGAGATAGGTCAGGAAAGACTAATAGCAGATTGGTAAGGTCCCCCTTGGGATCAATGATGATTGCGGGGATCCCCTGCAGGGCGGCTTCCTCGAGAAGCCCAACGCACAGGCCGGTTTTACCTGATCCTGTCATTCCTGTTACTATGGCATGGGTCGTTAAATCAGGTGGGTCGTAAAATAGTTTTTCAGAGCTAATTTCTTCTTTCTTTAAATTGAATAGCTTCCCCAGATAAAATTTTTTTCTTTTGGTCATATTTCTGCCTTTGATAATAATCCGATTTGATCTTATTATATAAACACATCTACAGATAAAGAGCCTGTGTATATAATTTAATCATTGATGTTTAATAAAAAAAATGATGTCTCTTGATTTCCTTTTTTATCCTTTGATTTCTCATGATGGTCTGGAAGGGGACCGGGCTCCGGATATGCTCGTAAAAGGAGCGCCCAAAATAGTTCACCGCCACCGGAAGAATGATTTGATAGCCTTGAATTTGAATCTGGAGGAAAATAGTGGCTTCAGTCAAGAAGAAATCCAGGAGTTGGTTGAAGCCGCTTACAAGACGTTTTTTCAAACACAGGGATCTGTTACCAGAGCTATCTGGGCTGCATGTGAGCTGGCGAATAAAAATTTGCTCGATCAAAACATTCATTTGGCTTATGAAGGTGGGAATGCTTACGGCTCGGTAAATATGGCCGTTTTGCACAACGGACAGTTATTTTTTGGTCAGTATGGAAATGCAACATCAATTGTTCTTACTGAAGAAGGTTTCCAAAAATTCGGTGGAAAACCGGAAATTGAAGAGAGATTGGGATTAAGCAAGCATATACAGATTCGTTATTACCAGTCTGAGGTTAAAGATGGTGATATTTTTATTCTTTGCCCTGATCCTCCCGAAACCTGGAATGCCTACAACCTGTCAGGCGCAACCAAGATTACGGTTGATCAACTGCACAGGCGCTTGATGAATCAGGTTGCTTCGGATATAAAAGCGGTGGTCGTTAAATTATCAGTTGGCAGTAATCAGGTGGTAAATAAAACCTGGGCTGTTCAACAGAAGGCAGAATATCCGACCGCAGATATTTCTGGCGAGACATCTGATATCTCAGGGAGAATAATATCCGATAGTAAAAACATTCAAACTTCGCAGAAAATTGAAGAGATACCGGATTATGGAGAATCGGAGAAGAAAATTAGTTTTGAGGAAAACAACTTCCCTCAAGATGTTGAATCCACTGATTTGTTACAGGAAGAGGTTGCTGTTATTGCAGGCGAAACGGAACTGGGTCAATTGGAAGAATCGGGGCAGACGAAAACCGTAAGCGATATTCCGAGAGAAAATAGCTTTCTATATTTATTGGCAAGATTTTGGATGAGGGGAAAAACTGCACGAGCGAGAATTCGCAGATTCTTTGAGAAGTCGAAAAGCAGGTTTATCCCAAGGAAATTGCATGATTTATCACTCAAACCATTACTTTTAACGATTATTGCGCTTGGTATACCCGCAGTGATTGTTCTGTTTTCCCTGACCATTTATTCCAGGACAGGTAAATCACAGCAATATGAGCTTTTAATGACAGAAGCCAATCAGGTTGCTGAACTGGCACGAAATGCAAAGGATCCAATACAGAAATATAAGTACATGTCTCAGACACTGGAAAAGGTCAAGCAGGCAGAGGAATACCGCACCACTCAGGATTCAAGGATGTTGTATGAGCAGACGCAATATCTGCTCGATGAAATGGATCTTGCTGTCCGGTTGGATTTTAGACCGGCACTTACTGATTTCCTGGCTGAAGGTGTGGTTATCAGCCATATTGAATCGAGTTCTTCCGGGGTTTACCTTCTGGATGAATCAAGCGGCAGCATTTTACGCATTTTCTTGAACAGCAAAGGCTTTTACGAACTAGATTCGGAATTCGAGTGTTCGCCTGGGCCTTATGGGCTTGAGACCGTATCTCCTTTGATTGATTTGGTTGTTTTACCTGCGAATACGGAGAATTACAGGGTAATGGCAGTTGATAGTGCAGGGAACCTGCTCTACTGCAGGCCGGGCGAAGCACCAGATTCCAGAGCTCTTCCAGCTCCGGAAGGCGGGTGGGGAAAGATTGCAGGCATTGATTTGGAAGGCAGCACTCTTTTTGTGCTGGATGCAGAAAAAGATGCTGTATGGATGTTTGCGGGCAGAGACCCGGAACGTTTGGATATTGAAGGAGCTACAGGAATCGTATTTTCTGAAAGCCCCTTGCCATTTTTTGATGAAGAAAAGCCTGATTTGGCTGGAGCTTTGGATATGGTATCCAATGGTGAAGATTTGTATCTCCTACACCAGGACGGGCATATGACCCTCTGCCGCTATGCACCGATCAAGGAAATCAACACAACGGAATGCCAGGATCCCGCTCCCTACACAGACAATCGCGTTGGTAGGGAAAACAAGAACCCATGGATTTTTATAGATGCCTGTTTTATCATGATGGAAGAAGCCAGATTACCCAACGCCGCTATTTATATGCTGGATATCACTGGGCCGGCGGTTTATCAGTTCAGCTTTCAGTTGAATTTGGAAAAGACGCTTAAACCTCAGCAAAATCAAAATTATCCCATGCCCTTCACTGCGCCTAGTGGAATTGGCATAACTTCAGATATGGATATCTTTTTAGCATTCGATAATCGCTTATATATTGCTCCTTTGAACCCTTAGTCAAGAAAGTGAGTCCTGGAATCGAAGAGTTAAATTTTTTTATCTTTCTCGCCTCAGATTCTTGTCAGGCATTCTTTGATTATTTCTTGTACCATATAATCCATTACGCTCATATGGAAGGCATTCATAAATGGAGATACCAGTTTTGCAAAAATTAAGAAGACCCACACTTTTGCTGGATGAAAACAAGGCAAGAAAAAATCTCAAAAGAATGGTTAAAAAAGCGAAAGACCAATCTGTACGGTTTCGGCCTCATTTCAAGACGCATCAATCCACAGAAATAGGTCAATGGTTCAGGGATATGGGCGTAGATTGTGCTACTGTTTCTTCGGTTTCTATGGCAAACTATTTTGCCGGAGGAGGTTGGAAGGATATCACAATTGCATTTCCAATAAATCTTAGGGAAATGGATGCTGTTTGTGAATTGGCAAGAGAAATAAATCTCGGTGTTCTTGTTGAATCCATATATAGCACGAACATACTTGATAGCGCGCTAAATACCAAGGTCAATGTTTGGATAAAAATTGATACGGGGCTGCATAGGACCGGTCTGTATTGGAATGACCGCAATGGTATTTTAAATTTGGTAAAAAATATTTATGAATCTAAAAACTTGAAATTAGCGGGAATTCTCACGCATGCTGGTCAGACCTATGGCGCCAAAACCACAGAAGAAATCATAGCTCTATACTCTAGAAGCAATGTTCGTATGCTGGATGTTCGTAACTATCTTGATTTCAAGGGATATTCAGGGCTGGATGTCTCTGTGGGAGATACACCTGGCTGTTGGTTATGCGCTGATCTGGGGGAAGTGGATGAAATTCGCCCAGGAAATTTTATTTTCTTCGACGCGATGATGGAGGATCTGGGTGTCTGCCGACG
>CAYPPV010000038.1:0-10896 GCA_964412705.1 uncultured Pelolinea sp.
AAGTCGGGGTGGGCGGACTTGAACCGCCGACCTCTGCGTCCCAAACGCAGCGCGCTGCCAACTGCGCTACACCCCGGCTGCCTTAGAGTATAATCGTAGTCTGCCCATGCCGTCAAGGAGCGGGCTTTTTTTTGAACAAGGGATGGTCCATATATATGAATAAACGTTTCTGGTTAATATTCGCCGCAATATGCCTTATATTTATTGTTTCCTGCACCCCTGCGGTTCCAGAACCTACGTCAACACCCTCTCCCCTTCCTCCAACACCCGAACCAACCCCTGAGCCAACGCTGGAAGAAACCGGATGTAACGAACGCGGTGTAATCGAGCGCTATGAACTGGATTCGGAGTTCATGAATGGCCCCCAGTATGTCAGCGTCTACACGCCTCCCTGCTACGATCCGGGCTTGGCTGGCGGTTACTCCGTTCTCTATACCTTTCACGGCCAGACTTTTAATGACGAGATGTGGTTTGACCTGGGCGCGGCGGATTACCTGGACGATATGGTTCTAAATGAAGAAGCCCAGCCCTTCCTCATCGTCTCCATATACGAAGAATTTTACTACCGGGCGGTGCGCGGCAACCGCTTCCCGGATGCGGTCATCCAGGAGATTATCCCCTGGGTGGACAGCACCTTCAACACCTGCGCCGGGCGTGCCTGCCGTGCGGCCGGGGGTATTTCGCGCGGCGCGGCCTGGGCAATGCGCCTGGCATTCACCAATCCGGATATTTTCGGCGCAGTCGGCATTCACAGCCTGCCTTCCTACTTGGGCGGACCGGACCAGCTGAGCGTATGGATAGATGAGTATCCCAAGGATCAATTGCCGAAAATCACCATGGACTCCGGCCGCTTTGACCCCGAGGTTAAATCTGCTTACAACTCCGAGATGGTCCTCAACCAGAAGGGCATCCCGCATGACTGGCATCTGAATGAGGGCTTTCATGATGCGGATTACTGGGCTGCACATATGGAAGAATATATGCGTTGGTATGTAGCGTTGTGGGGTAATGTTCTTGAATGATCTTCTCCAGAGATAAAAATCCAAATCCCTTTATGTCCTGAAAGATGAATACGGCCGCTTCCTGGGCCTGCTCAATCGCGTTGGCAACCAGCGTATGGAGGAATCCGGCGTTTGCGGCTTGTATTCCCTGTCCGGCATCACGGCTCATGTCACTGCCTATGAACGCGCGCTTGTGCGCTGGCTGGATAAAAATATTCATAAATTCTGCACGCCTCCAAAAGTCAGGCGGGGCAATGGGGGTATCCATATGCAAAGCAATAGTCCGGAGCCTGTTTTCCCTTGGATGGCATGATTTACTTTCCCATTATTTTTTCCGCTTGATATAATTTTTTTCATGACACTGACACTGCGGGAAGTTGAGCACATCGCCGCACTTGCGCGGCTGGATTTGAGTGAGAGTGAAAAGGAACGCTACCGCGAACAGCTTTCCGCTATACTCGATTATGTGGACCAGCTCCAGAAGCTGGATACCAGCAAAATTGAACCCACCTCCAGTGTCCTGCCGAGCCGCTCCCGACTGCGTGAGGACAAGCCACACCGGGGTTTGACTGTTGAGGAAGTCCTTGAAAATGCACCGGACAGGGAGCAGAACCAGTTCCGTGTCCCGCCGGTGCTGGAGTAAGTCCCATGCCTGAGCTGACGGACTTAAACGTAAAAGAAGCACTGCGGGCACTGGATGCCGGGAAGGTATCCAGCCAGGAACTGACCCGCGCCTATCTGGACCGCATTGAAAAGCTTGAGTCCGATGTCCACGCTTTCATCACCCTGACGCCCGAATATGCCCTGCGGGCGGCCGGGGAAGCAGACAGGAAAAGGGTGGAGCTTCTTAAAAACGATGAAAAAACCCCTCCGCTTCTAGGCTTGCCGCTGGCTGTAAAGGATGTGCTTTGCGTCAAAGGGGTTCGCGCCACCTGCGGTTCCAAAATCCTGGAGAATTTTGTGCCTTCATATAATGCCACTACCGTCCGGCGCCTGCTGGATGCTGGCACTGTGGTCCTGGGCAAAACCAATACCGACGAATTTGCCATGGGCTCCTCAACCGAAAACTCCGCCTACGGCGTGACCCGTAATCCTTGGGACCTCTCCCGCGTGCCCGGCGGTTCTAGCGGCGGTTCGGCAGCCGCGGTGGCTGCCAGGTTTGCTCCCGCCGCTTTGGGGACGGATACCGGTGGGAGTGTGCGCCAGCCGGCATCCTTCTGTGGGGTGACTGGACTCAAGCCCACTTACGGGCGTGTCTCCCGCTACGGCCTGATTGCCTACGGGTCTTCCCTGGATGCAGTTGGCGTGTTGGCCAGGACAGCGGAAGATGTGGAGCGGATTTTCCTCCTGATGGCCGGGTTTGACCACAAGGATGCGACTTCAGTGAATCTCCCCCTGCAAGAAGCCGCCTGCACGGAAAATGTAGATGTGAAAGGTCTCCGTGTCGGTGTGCCAGAGGAATATTTTATTGAGGGCATCCAACCGGAAGTTAAAGCGGCTGTCCTGGAAGCCATTCGTGTTTTGGAAAGAATGGGGGCGGAAATCATTGAGGTCTCGTTGCCCCATACGGAATATGCCCTGCCGGTGTACTATCTGGTTGCCCCGGCGGAAGCATCCGCCAATTTGGCGCGCTATGACGGCGTGCGCTATGGTCTGCGCGAGGAAAACGGCGGCATGCTGGATATGTATTTCAAGTCCCGCGGAAAGGGATTTGGCCCTGAGGTAAAACGCCGCATCATGCTTGGCACATATGCCCTCTCAGCCGGTTATTACGATGCGTATTACGGCCAGGCACAGAAGGTGCGTACGCTCATCAAGAAAGATTTTGATGAAACATTCAAATTAGTAGATGTCATCGCTGCACCGGTCGCTCCCACCACGGCTTTCCCCATTGGCGGCCATGGCGACGATCCGCTCGCTATGTATCTGGAGGATATCTTCACCCTCCCAGCCAACTTGACCGGTGTGCCCGGCCTGTCCTTGCCGGTCGGCTTCGACGCTGGCGGACTGCCGGTGGGCATGCAACTGATGGGGCGGCACTTTGATGAAACCTCCCTCTTTCGTGCGGCTTGTGCTTATCAAAATGCAACGGACTGGCATTTGCGCGCGCCCGAAATTTAATTCATTGAATGAAACAGATCCCTTGTCTTTTCCAGACATTGTTATTAATCGGATGCGCTTTTCCCGGAAAACATGCTGAAATTGGGGAAGCAGGGCTGGCCACAGAAAATTTCTTTGACAGTTTGGTTTCAGTAAATAATGAAAAGGCAGCATCCCTCTATGCCAGCAGTACAGAGATATTGGCATTCCTGAATCCGCAGATGCCGCCTACTTCCATCTTTCCTCCACCTTCATGGGCATGACAGTCTTCTCGCTCGCCACCAGCATCCCCGAAATCACTGCTCACCTCACTGCGTCCGCTAAGCTCCTAACTGGAACGCTTGATTACGGGATTGGCTCTGCCATCGTCCTTGGCAGTAATATTGGCTCGGATGTTGTCCAGCAAACCCTCATCTTGGGGTTGGTGGTCCTGCTTTCCGGAACGCTCTATTTCTGCCGCTACTTCCTATGGAAGAGTATGGGACCTATGATCGGCACGACTATCTTGTGCATCATTTTCGGGCTGGACGGGGATTACTCACGACTGGACGGAGCTATCATTTTTGGTACATTCATTGCCTATACCTACTATCTCTATGTAGATGAGCGCCGCCATTTATTGACGGCTCTTAAAAAGTTGAATTGGAAAGAAGGGAGATTGTGAGCGGAAATGTATAATAAATTAAAAGGTTGCTTGGAGGATAACATGGTTATTTCCGTGGATGTGGGCGGCACCAATATGCGCGTGGCGCTGGTGGATCTCTCCGAAGGGGCGGAAATTATCCGTACCGAAACACACCGTGTGCCCCAGGATTATGGGGAAGGCATTGAAAAACTGATTCACCATATCACTGACCTTTCTGCCGAACACAAACTGGAAGGGATTGGCGCCTGCTTCCCAGGAATCATTGACGAAAACGATATGGTCACCACCGCCAACAATCTGCCCGGGTGGGAGATGCAGCCCATACGCCCCGCGCTTGAGGACCGGTTTGGTGTTCCGGTCAGGCTCGTTCACGATGCCCAGGGTGCCGCTCTTGGAGAGGCGCTTTTCGGTGCTGCTAGCCATACCGACCGCTTCGTCTATTTCATCTGGGGTACAGGCATTGGTGCGGCGGACATCAAGCGCATTGACGCGCACCGCTACTTCATGTTTTCATTCGAGAATGGGCACCATATCATGGAATGGGAAGGAAAGCAGTGCAACTGCGGACAGCGCGGCTGCCCCGAAGCGTATCTTGGAGGGGATGTGCTGGCGGAATATTTCGGGGAAGAAATGGCTGGTGTTTCTGATGAAGATCCGCGCTGGGATTTTGTGGTGCAGAAAGCTGCCCAGGTGGTCATCAACACTCTTATCTTTCATCCGGTGCATCTTTTCGTTTTCAATGGCGGTGTTATCCGAAACCGCCCCTTCCTGTTGGACCGCATCCGCCCTCTCATTCGTAAACGCCTGAAGATGTTCCCCATGCCGGAAATGGTCCTGGCGGAAAAAGGGGATCAGGCCGCGCTGTACGGTTGCGCAGGTTTATTTCAGGTGGACCTGGTGTAGGGAAGTATGGGAATTCTAGATTTGCTGAGAATGGGCAAATTGTATGCTAGCGGGATTATTGGTTAGTGTGGAGTGGATCATTTCTTTGAGAAATTTTTTCGTATGCTCGAGACGATCCGAACCAATTATGTATTTTTTTAAATAAAAATTATTCGGGCAGATTCTCCCGCCTGAATTGGAAACCACGAAGGTATTCTGGATTATTGGTTGTTACCTCTAGGACCTTTTCCTCCTGGCTGGCTGTATCCGCCATTCCCTCTGCTGGATGCCATAATTGCCTGGTAGTCGTCTGCTGTCATATAAACAAGAACGTAAATGTTGCCGGTGCGGTTTTCAAGTACAGAGACAAACGCACGCAGGTGGTTTTGTGAGCCAGAGGCAAGGTTTTGATATACCTGGAGGATATCGGTATTGTCAGTCTGAGCCATACGCTCTTCCAAATCCAAAATACCCATTTCCTTTAAGGCCGCGCCGGCTTGCAGCGCGCCTTCCAGGGATGCCTTTCCCTGCGCGAGTAATTCATCATAAAGCAGATGGATATCCGGATTGCTGAATTCGCCAATTCCTTTTCCCTCAGCATTGTCATTTATACTATGCCTTTTCATCGGAGTTGAAATGGCTTCGATGTGGGACTGCTCGCTACCGGATATATTCTGAAAAACGGTCTGTCCCCACATTTCATAAAATTTCAGGTACAGATCTCGAGCCAGTTTTTCTTCTTCCCGCATATAAAGGATGCCGTTTATTTTGGATTCACTCAAATTTTTCCCTTATTCGGGCAGGCCCGAACCGTTACCCTAGACGCTTTCCACAGCATTTCCAGAGGAACTGTTTCTTCCCTATCCTTCGTCCCGCTTATTATCTAATTTTCCCTGATTCTTACCCCTTAACTGGGCTTGAGGTAATTCCGTTTCTCCTGATGGGGTATTCCTGCATGAGGAGATCATTCCTGCAAGCAGGATAATTACCAAAAAATAACGATATTTCTCTTCGTTTTTTCCTTTCTTAAACAATGGAGCAATCGTATCCCTGCCGCATGAAGCTGGTATGAAAGAAACATAAATTTTATGTGAAGAAATTCAAATCTGCTTCCGGTAAAAAACAGGTAAGATTATGCGGATATTACGAGGATCTGGAATTATGTGGATAGTCTGGATAAGCATTGGGTTTATTGCACTTTTTGTCTTGGTGGGGTTGCTTGCGTCAATTCTTTTTCGCAATAAAAAACGCCCTCACCGCCTTGCGCCGGATGCATATGGCATACCATTCTCAGAGATTATCATTCCTGCTGCAAGTAATGGCAAGTTATATGGCTGGTGGATTCCGGGAAGCGATAATGCGCCGGTATTGATATTAATGCATGGGTGGAACAGCAATCTTGGCCGCTTTCTGCCTTATATCCGCAAACTACACCCGTTGGGCTATAATTTGCTGGCGCTGGATGCGCGCAGTCACGGCTCCAGTTCTTCGATAAAGAATCCGACGGTCTGGTCTTTTACGGAAGATATTCACTCCGCTTTGGATTATCTGTTCAAAGAATTTCCTGAAGTTGCTAAGAGAATTGGCGTGATCGGGCACTCCATCGGCGGCGGGGCGGCTATCAATGCAGCATCACAGGATGCTCGTATTCAAAGTGTCATTGGCATCGGAGCTTTTTCTCACCCTATTCAGGTCATGAAGCAGGAGCTGCGCTCTAGGCATATCCCTTTTTTTCCTTTTGCATGGCTGTTTTTCAAATATTGGGGACAAAGGGTTAACCTGGACTATGACAGAATCGCGCCGGTTAACAACATTCGCGATGTTAAAGGAAAAATCCTGCTGATTCACAGCCGGGATGACAGAATCGTTCCCATCAGCCAGGCGAGGGATCTAATGCGCTCGGCGGATTCTGGAAAAGCAGAATTATGGGAAATTCAGGGATATGGGCACAACGATTACAGCAGCCACAATCAGTTCTGGAATCGGGTTACAGCTTTTTTGAGAGACACTCTTGGCCCCATTGATGATTGAATAAAACGGATTTATAAGGTAAATTTCTGCCTATACCTATAATGGAACTAAAACAGGGAGCTTGGAATGTCTGAAATAACACCCGTGATTTTTGGAATTTCTGCCATTGCGTTTAATCTGCTCATAGCAGGTATCTTTATCGCCCAGAAGAAGGGCGATTTACGCATGGTGCGGAAAATCGGTTCGATGGTAATAGCGTTGTCGCTTCCGTTCGGATATGTCTTGTATCAGAACCTTATGGAGGGAGGAAATATTTGGGCGCGGGTGGCACTGGCGGTTGTGCTTGCATATCAGCTAGTGGAACTGCTCATGGATTACCTACTGAAGATTGATTTTCGCTCCAAATGGGTGACGCATGTCCCCTACATCCTGCTGGAATATGCCGCATTTGCGGGGCTGATCTACACTGCATTTACTATATCTGATTTTTGGGGATGGACCGTATCGGTTACCTTCTGGGTTGCCATGGCGGCTCTTTTGTATCTCATGAAGGGAAGAGAAAAAAGTAAAAAATAAAATCCACTCACTTAAAATCCCCAATAGCGAGGATAGTATTATAAAAAAATTTTTACCTTACAGGAAAATAAATGAAATATTTTATGAAAAAGCCAATACCTGATGATTTGTTAACTTGGAATTGGTCTAGGTTGGAACCTGCTTTTGATGAACTTGAAAATGAAAAGCTGGATGCCAAAAATATTGAAGCTTGGCTCCTGCGCTGGACACAAGTGAGTGAACTCGCGGATGAACTCTACAATAGGCTGTATGTTTCTACTACCGTGAATACAGCGGATGCGGGAGCGCAGCAGCGTCTGGAAACATTCATGGAAGAAACCTTCCCCAAGTGGCGGACGGCGGATCAGAAGTTAAAGGAAAAGCTGATCAAGAGCGGTTTAAAAGCTGATGGAATGGATATCCCGTTACGCAATATGCGCGCGGAGACGGCAATTTTTAGGGAGGAAAATTTACCGCTCTTAGCAAGAGAGGAAAAACTCAATACTAAACATGACCGGGTGATGGGCGCACAGACAGTGACATGGGAGGGGGGAGAAAAGACGGTCAGGCAGATGGAGAAGGTATTGCGTGAAACCGACCGTGAAACGCGCCGAGCCGGTTGGGAACGGATGGCAGAGCGTCAGCTTGCAGACCGTGAGGAAATAAATTCCCAGTGGGAGGCTTATATGGCCCTCAGAAGGGAAATTGCAGCCAATGCGGATATGCCTGATTACCGGGCATACCGGTGGCAGCAGTTGATGCGGTTTGATTACACACCGGCAGACTGCAAAAAATTTCAAAAGGCTATCGAAGAGACTGCCGTGCCAGCCGCCACACGGCTGGCACGGCGGCGCAGGAAGGCGCTGGGAGTGGATGATCTGCGTTATTATGATTTATTTGTTGACCTGTCAGGTCAGCCGCCCCTCAATCCATTCAATGATGTGAGAGAGATGACTGACAGGGCATCCGCTATGTTTCATCATGTCTACCCGAAATTCGGCGAATATTTTGACATCATGGACCAGGAAGGATACCTGGACTTGGACAACCGCAAGAATAAAGCCAACGGCGGATACACAGCCGATTTCAGCCACACGAAAAGACCGTTCATTTTCGCCAATGCGGTTGGCATACATGATGATGTGCAGACCCTGCTGCATGAAGGGGGGCACGCTTTTCATGCTTTTGAGGCGTACCATCTGCCCTATTTTCAGCAGCGCAGTGAATCAGCTGTGCCGATGGAATTTGCCGAGGTGGCATCCATGGCAATGGAATACCTGACTGCGCCTTATATTGAAAAAGCTTACGGCGGTTTTTATTCGGAAGCGGATGCTATCCGTGCCAGGGTGGATCATATCGAGAGCGACTTGTTGTTCTGGCCATATATGGCCATTGTGGATTCATTTCAGCACTGGGTGTATGAGAATCCGGATGAAGGCTCAGATGCGCGTGCATGTGATGAAAAATGGGGAGAGCTGGAAAAACGCTTCCGGCCCTATATCGACTGGAGCGGGTATGAGGATGTAATGGTGACGGGTTGGCAACGGAAGGATCACATTCACCAGTCTCCCTTCTATTATGTGGAATACGGATTGGCTCTGATGGGGGCGGTGCAGATATGGAGGAGGGCAATGGAGGACCAGCCCTCCGCTGTTAGCTCTTACCGAAAAGCGCTTGCACTCGGCGGCACTGCAACGCTGCCGGAACTGTTTCGGGAAGCAGGAGCGAAACTGGCATTCGATGCCGGTACGCTTGGAAAAGGCGTAAAATTAATGGAGTCGGAGATCTATCGGATGGAAAGCGCTTATTAGATCCGATTTAGAAGGTATAAGGGGCGTGTATTTTATTGCCGCTCCTTTTTTGTTATTACCAAGACCCACGATATTAGCAGGCCAAAAAGTAAAGCAAAGCTTCCTCCCACCAAAATCCACTTGAGCATGGTAAATACTGGCGCTAGGCGGACAGCCATTGGCGCAGGCAAAGGGTACTGCGCCATCACCATGGATGTGGAAATATTTTCAAGGAAATCAAAAAACATTCCGAATGGTGGAAAAAGATTGAGTATTCGCAACGAGCTGGTTTCACGGATCACCCGAGCTCCCAACCAGCTGATGCAGACCGCTAGGAAAAATCCATATACAAAAGGGAATATGAGATCAAAGGTGAATCGGGCGCGGATGTATGCTTGTCGCCCGGATTCACCGTAGCTTTCAGCCATACGATAAAGTCCATCCGGCGTATAGAAAAGGGACGTATCCGGAGAGCCGGCTTCACTGCTGTAATTCTCGGCTTCCGCTGATTGTGAAGGCAGAACAAAGGCCATAAAGAGCAAGAAAATGATAACCGAAATTACCACAACTCTTGTATTCGAGATGCGGTATAGAAAACCGGATATGAATTTAAGCAAAAAGTCCCTCCTTTACTAGCAATAGTACGCCGGAAGTTTATTTCCTGGATGCGTCTTGCCACTTATCCCGATTTGCCAAACCGATAATAAAATATGTGATCCCCATCATGGCCATGCCGTAGAATCCTGGATTATCGGTGGAAAGCGAGAGAGTGACTCCTGCTCCGGTAAAAATGACACCCATCATAAACAATGCCCTGTAGTTTGTGGTGACCGGGCGTCCTTCTTTTCCCCGCTTGATGGTAATGATCCAGAACACAATGCCGAGAATAACCAGCACGGCCAGGATAGATAATGAGATGACCGAAAATTTTTCCATCATTCTCCCTGTTGACTTATCTTTATTATAAGATTAACTAGGATGATGGGCGATATGTCGGATTTTTTCTTAGCAGTTCATTCAATTTATGTATGAGTTCCCCAAACGCGATGGTATTATCCAGCGCGCCCGAATTACCCATTTTAGCATCGATATGAGCTCGGAAAACCACTTTCCTTCCGGACTGGCCGCTCCTCACGGCGATGACCTCCCAACGATCAGACGGGATGCGTTCCGCATCCATTCTCAGGAACGCCGTCTCCCTTATGCTTCAACATCCGCTGTCCTTCCACGTCCGTTATATAAGCAGAAGGGATGTCAAAACCCCTATCCCAATCATCGGGAAAGGAGGATGGCGGCAACCGCATCCGGGTTGCGGCTGGTGGCGGTAACCACAGCTCGGGGCTGTTTTCCCTCAAGCAGCTGGTAGATACCCGGTGTTCTTCTGGATTGTAAAAAACGAAATTTTTCGGCATCCACTGTCCTTTAGCAATTTCATTGTGCAGGAGCAGGATTTTTCCCCTTACATCCAATGTTGCTAATTCAGCCGGGTTTACCGTTGCAACCTGCTCTCCCTGGCAATCACGCGGCAATACACAGCAAACCGCCGGCTTTCCCCTATTTTTAGGCAATCAATAGAAACATCGCTATTGCAAAACTGGGAATCAAGTGGATAATAAACCTTGGCAGTTACTCGAGAAAAAGTCCCTCCCTGCCAAATGTGTCCAGAGCGAAAATGCTGATGAAAAGAGTGAAAAGAATACCGAGCACTCTGGGTAGCCAGTAAACGATTTTTTGAAAATTTATTTTCTTCTCAAAGGATTTCCTGATTGACATTGACCGATTGCAGCCTTGCGTGCATAATAATACCGGTTTGGTACGTACCATAGCATAGATGAAAAAACCTAAAATGAAATGTATGAAAAAGAAGATTATAAGCACGTTTTTGCTGATTTTCGCAACCCTGGTCTTTCTGGGCCCCGCATGCACTGCCGGCGGTGAAGAAGCGCCAGCG
>CAYPPV010000039.1:0-10861 GCA_964412705.1 uncultured Pelolinea sp.
AGGCGGTGCGAAACCTCGAGAGAGAGGGAATGCTACAAGGCGTCTATTTTGTTGGCGACGTCATGGCGGACTCCCTCAAGTTCTTTGCCGAGGAAGCAGAAACCCGATCGGATATCCTGGAGAAACTTGGTCTTGACCCACAGGCATACGCATTGGTTACTCTGCACCGAAGCGGCAATGTGGATCGCAAACATAAATTAGCATCCATATTTAAAGAACTGGCAAAAATAGATTTCAGGCTTGTGTTCCCTGTTCATCCGCGCACATTGAAAATGGCGTTGGAATTCAACCTCGATTTTCCTGAAAACGTACAGATTATCGAGCCGGTGGGTTATCTGGACATGATCATGCTGGAAAAAAATGCCGAGTGTATCCTGACGGATTCGGGGGGAGTACAAAAAGAAGCGTACCTTCTGGGTGTGCGCTGTATTACGATTCGGGATGAAACGGAATGGGTGGAGACGGTAAATGCGGGCTGGAACTGCCTTGCGGGAGCAGACAGCGGTTTGATAGCGAAACGCTTTGTGGATTTTCAACCCCATTCAGACCGCCCCCGGATTTTCGGCGATGGGCATGCTTCTGATAAAATCATTGAAGTCTTAAATTCTTCCAAATAGGAGGTCAGGATTGGCACCATTTATTCACGCAACCGCGGAGGTTGCGGAATCAGCAGAAATTGGCGAGGGTACACACATCTGGCATCACTGCCAGGTGAGGTCGGAAGCGAAAATTGGAAAAAACTGCAATATCGGCAAGGGGGTGTATATTGACGCAGGCGTGGAAATTGGAGACAATGTAAAGATTCAAAATTATGTTTCCGTATATCATGGCGTCACGTTGGAGGAGGGTGTTTTCATTGGACCGCATGCTTGTTTTACCAACGATATGCGCCCGCGGGCGATTAACATGGACGGAACTCCAAAGGATGCGGATGATTGGGTTCTAAGCAAAACGGTTGTGAAAAAGGGAGCTGCTGTAGGGGCCAACTCAACCATCCGCTGCGGGATTTCCCTGGGAGAATGGTGTATGGTTGGCTCAGGAAGTGTTGTTACCAGGGATGTTCCGGACTACGGGCTTGTTTATGGGAATCCGGCAAGGCTAAAAGGATATGTTTGTCCCTGCGGAAGACAGTTGGAAAAGATCAAAGAGAGCGGCAACGAGGTTCTGCTGAAATGCCCGGCTTGTGAATATGAAATTCAAATTCTGAAAGAGACATGGATGGAGATTAAATGATATCTATTGCGAAACCGGTAATCGGACAAGAAGAAAAAGATGCTGTGCTTGAAGTTCTGGATTCAGGAATCCTGGCCCAGGGTCCGCGAGTAGCGGCATTTGAAGAGGCATTTGCTGAGATGTGTGGCGTCAAACATGCGGTTGCCACTTCATCTGGCACCACCGCCCTTCACCTGGCGCTGCTTGCCCATGGCATTGGCCCGGGCGATGAGGTTATCACATCTCCTTTTACTTTCATTGCTTCAGCTAACTCGGCCTTGTTTGTAGGGGCGAAACCTGTTTTTGTGGATATTGATCCCAGGACTTTCAATATGGACCCTGCCAAAATTGAAGAGGCCGTCAATAAAAATACCAAAGCAATTCTGCCCGTACATTTATATGGATTGTGTTGCGATATGGATCCCATCATGGAAATTGCCGACAAGCATGGTTTGGTGGTAATCGAAGACGCATGCCAGTCACACGCTGCGAAATATAAAGGAAAAAGGGCGGGATCATTCGGAACGGGCACCTTTTCGCTGTATCCAACTAAAAACATAACCAGCGCCGAGGGCGGGATGATTACAACCAATGATGATAAGATTGATGAAAAATGCCGGGTCGTTCGCAACCACGGCATGCGCCGGCGTTATTACCATGACGAGCTTGGCTACAATCTGCGTATGACAGACCTGCATGCCGCAATCGGAAATGCCCAACTTGCAAAGCTGGAACTCTTTAACCATAAGAGGGCTGAAAACGCCGCTTATTTTGATGCCAATCTGGAGGGTATTGAAACTCCCTTTGTGCCGGAAGGTTTCACACATGTTTATCACCAGTACACTATCCGGGTTCCAGGCGACAAAAGGTCGGCGCTCCGTGAATACATGAAAGAAAATGAGATCGGGTCAGAAATATATTATCCTGTTCCTATCCACCAGCAAGGGTTTTATGTTGAGATGTTCGGAGAACAAAGCTTGCCTCAAGCCGAAGCTGCATCTGCCGAAGTTCTCTCCATCCCGGTGCATCCTTCCCTTTCGCAAGCCGATAGGGAAAAAATTGTATCGACCATAAATGAATTTATGGCGGGTAATTAATATGCGGGTTGGAATTATTGGCATCGGTTCTATGGGATTCAATCATCTCCGTGTTTACACAGAGATAGACGGCGTGGACGTTGTTGGTGCCGCAGATATAAGCAAGGAGCGCCTGAATTTTGTCAGGGAACGCTTCCCAGTTCCCACATATACGGATTACAGGGAAATGATTGAAAAAGAAAAACCGGACGCGGTTTCCATTACTGTTCCCACATCTGAACATGAACCTGTGGCAAGCTGTGCGCTTGAGCAGGGTCTGCACGTTCTGGTGGAAAAACCGATCGCGGCGACAGTCGAAGAGGGAAAGCGGCTGATTGAACTGGCAAAGAAAGTGAACAGGCAGCTCATGGTGGGTCACATCATCCGTTTCAACCCGGCCATGCAAGAACTGAAGAAAAAATTGAATGAAGGAGAACTTGGAAAGATTTTCCAAATTTTCTGCCGGCGGGCAGGACCCTTCCCTGCACGAATCCGGGATGTAGGGGTTGTGATTGACCTCGCCCCTCATGATGTGGATACGATGCGGTACTTAACCGGAATGGATCCTGTGCGGGTTTATGCGGAAACAGAACAGCAGATCCATACCGCACACGAGGACCTGCTTTTTGGGATGCTGCGTTTTCCCGAAGGCATCACAGGCGCATTGGAGATTAATTGGTTGACACCCACCAAGATAAGAGAGACTATGGTTTTAGGTGAGAAGGGGATGTTTCGTGTGGACGACCTGATGCAAAATCTCTTCTTTTATGAAAATTCACAGGCAGCCGGCGATTTGTGGTCCCCTCTTCGCACAATACGCGGTGTGAGCGAGGGAAGCATGACGCGTTATGCCTTGACCAGGCGGGAACCATTGAAAGCGGAGCTGAAGGCGTTTCTGGATTCAATTGAAAACGGTGAAGACGTGCCTATTAAAGGAGAGGACGGCCTGCAGGCGCTTCGTATATCCCTGGCATTGGTTGAATCGGGCATAACCCACCAGGTAGTTGAGGTTTAACATGGGGCTGGGCGCTCTCCGCAAAAAGATAAGCGATCAAACCTGCAAGGTGGCTGTGGTTGGCCTTGGTTATGTCGGACTTCCTGTAGCCGCTATGCTGGCGGATGCCGGTTTTGATGTCCTTGGCTTTGAGATTAAAAAAGGAAGGGTTGAACGCATTAATTCCGGAAAATCTCCAATTGAGGGAGAGGAACCGGGACTGGAGGAAATGCTCTCCAGAGCTGTTCGAAGCAATAAGCTTAAAGCGACGGATCAGTTTACAAGTTTGTCTGACCGGGATGTTATTTTGGTCAATGTAGAAACCCCGGTAAATAAAAACCATATACCTGAGTATCAGGCCTTGCGGTCAGCGGTGCGTTCCATTGCGGAAAATATGAAGGATGGTGCCTTGGTGATTATCGAATCCACCGTTATGCCCGGCACAATGAAAGAAGTTGTACTTCCCATTATTGAAAATGTGAGCGAAAAAAAATGCGGGAAAGGGTTCTTCCTCGGCAACTGCCCGGAACGCGTGATGCCGGGTAGACTGCTTGCTAACCTGAAAGAAATGAGTAGGGTGGTGGGTGGCGATTCTCCTGAAACAGCTTCTGTGATGAAAGCTTTTTATGAGCGCATTGTCGATGCGGAGATCGATGAGGCAGACTGGATTACTGCCGAACTGGTGAAGACTGTCGAGAATACGTACAGGGATGTCCAGATTGCGTTTGCGAATGAGGTGGCGCTGATATGCGAAGCACTGGGAGCGGACGTTTGGCGGGTGCGGGAACTGGTAAGGAAATCTCCGGGCCGCGAGATGCTCAAACCGGGAGCGGGAGTTGGCGGGCACTGTATACCGAAAGATCCCTGGCTGCTGGCAAGCAGTGTGAGGGAAAAAGATTTGGAAGTCCGGCTTATACCGGCCGCCCGCAGCGTCAATGCTTCCATGCCGGAGCATATGGTTGATTTATTAAAGGAAATATCCGGCGATTTGAAGGGAAAAAGGATCCTGATTTTGGGAATCGCATATCTGGAAGATTCGGATGACACGAGAAATTCCCCCGGAGAAGAGCTGAAGAAGCTGTTGGAAAATGCAGGAGCCAATGCGGTTGTTCACGATCCCTATATCGGGAGTTTCAAAGGGGATCTTTACGAAACTGCAAAAGGATGTGATGCGGCTGTTTTGGTAACCGCGCATTCTGATTATAAGGAAATCGATTTCCAAAAATTGAAAAATAACATGAGCAAACCGGTTTTGGTTGATGGAAGGAACCTCTGGAATAAGGAAAAAGCTCAAAAAGCAGGAATGACATTCATCCGATTGGGAGACTCCAGCTGAGGATGCCGCTATGATCTGGATACTACTTCCCGCCTATAACGAACAGGAAGACCTGCCAAACCTGCTTGAAAAATTACAGCGTGCCCTGGACGGCAAGCAATATAAGCTCGTAATTGTGAATGACGGCAGTACGGATGAAACGGAGAAGATAATCGAGCGCAGCCGGAAAAAGATGAATCTGGAAGTCGTCGCGCACCCCATCAATCGGGGGCTTGGCGAAACTGAGCGTGACGGCTTTGAACATATTGCCTGGCAGGCGGATGATGAAGATTATATTGTCCGTATTGAAGGGGATGATACCCACGAACCGAAATACCTGTTCGAATTGATTCATAAACTGGAAGAAGGATATGATGTGGTCAATACATCCCGCTTTCAGCCGGGAGGCGGGCAGAAAGGAGTCAGCTCCTACCGTGCCTTTATCAGCCGATCGGCGAACCTATTTATGAAAATGCTCTTTGGCATTCACGGTATCACGGATTATTCCTGCGGATACCGGGCTTACAGGGCAAAAGTTCTGAAGGATGCTTTGGCGATTTACGGAAATAACCTTATTCAAATGAAGGGATTGGGGTTTACCTCAACCCTTGAAATCATCGTTAAACTCCATTTAATGGGATGCCGATTTGGAGAGGTGCCTTTCGTCTTGCGTTATGACCAGAAACAAGGTGGAAGCAAAATGATTGGCAGCATTACCATGCTCGGCTATTTCACCATGGCGCTCCTATACTGGTGGCCGTTTAGCGGTTGGCGTTCCCAGTACAGGGGGCTGCGGGAGCTTTACCGTAAAAATCCCGAAAAAGCAGTTGCGAAATACCAACTTGCTTCACTTAAAGGCAGAAAGTTCCCTTCCAGGATTAATTCTTAGTTACGATGTGCGGCATCTGCGGAGTTCTGAATTATGAAAGAGATCACAGTGTTGATCAACCTGTGATTACACGAATGATGGATACCCTGCGCCACAGGGGACCGGATGACTCTGGTTTGTTTCTTGATAATAATTTAGGGTTGGGCCATCTGCGGTTGAGCGTAATTGATCTTTCCGAGGCAGCCCATCAGCCCATGTTCGATGAATCCGGCCGCTACTGCATCATTTATAACGGCGAAATTTACAACTATATTGAACTGCGGCAGCAGCTTTCAAGCAAGGGCTTGAACTTCTTTTCGAATTCCGATACGGAAGTAATACTGAAATTATTCATAACAGAAGGCACGGAAGCGGTTACGAAATTAAACGGGATGTTCTCCTTTATCATATGGGATAAAGAGGACAGGACGCTCTTTGCTGCCCGTGACCGTTTGGGGATCAAGCCGTTTTATTACCACCACGACAAAGAGCGTTTTGTCTTTGCTTCAGAGATCAAGGCGTTTTTTGCCTCCGGTCTCGTTCAGCCGCAAATGAATTTTGAGGGAATGTCCGATTACCTCATATTCCAGTTCTGCCTGGAAGAAAAAACGCTTTTCAATGGAATTGAAAAACTCCCGCCGGGCTGCTGGCTGAAGATCGGTGAGGAAGGCAAACTTGATATCAGGAAGTACTGGCAGCTGGATTTTACCGTAGATACGGACCACAACCAGCAATACTTTGAGTACAAACTCCTGCGCCTGCTGGAAGATGCTGTGCGCATCCAGTTGCGGGCAGACGTGCCGGTAGGCGCGCATCTAAGCGGCGGGCTGGATTCCTCCACTGTAACATGTATGGCGGCCTCCCTTATGGATGCGCCCATCCACACCTTTTCAGGCGGTTTCAAGGAAGACCCCCGCTATGATGAAACCGGGTATGCGCGGATGACCGCGGAGCACGCAGGCAGTATTCATCATGAGATTTTTCCGAATGAACAGCAGTTCGTGGACCTTCTCCCGGGTTTGATCCATTCAATGGATGAGCCAGCAGCCGGGCCGGGCATCTTTCCACAGCTGATCGTTTCCCAGCACGCGAAAGAGCATGTCAAGGTTGTGCTTGGAGGGCAGGGTGCAGATGAGGTATTCGGGGGTTACACGCGCTATCTGGTTGCTTACCTGGAAGAATGCATCCGCGGCGGCATTCAGGGCACACAGGAAGATGAAAAATATGTGGTCCGGTTTAATACCATTCTGCCCAATCTTACCCAACTGCAGGGTTACGAGCCGATGCTGCGGTATTTCTGGCGTGACGGACTATTTAGCGACCAGGCGTCCCGCTATTTCCGGTTGGTGAACCGCGGCCAACAGCTGCTTGATATGGCAACCCCTGTGTTTTCTGAACAGCTAAGTGGATACGATCCCTTCGAAGCTTTTTCCGATGTGTTCAATTCTGGCGGTCTGGGTTCCTACATCAATAAAATGACCCGCTTTGACATCCTCACCCTGCTGCCGGCTTTGCTTCAAGTAGAGGACCGCACCAGCATGCAGGTATCGCTCGAATCACGCGTCCCCCTGCTGGACCACCGGATTGTTGAGCTGGCGGCGAGTATGCCCCCGAAAATTAAATTTGAAGGCGGCAGATCGAAATTCATCTTCCGGAAAGTGGTTTCCCACCTGCTGCCAAAAGGGGTGGTGGAAAGGGAGGATAAAATGGGATTCCCCGTGCCGCTTTCCGAATGGTATTCCCGAGAACCGGTGCGCTCCTTTGTACGGGAAACATTAGCCGGCAAATCCGCAAAACAGCGGGGCTGGTTTGATGTGAAAAAAGTGGAACCCCTATTAAACACAGAAAGGGCTTTCGGAAGGAGCATCTGGGGGATGCTCTGCCTGGAACTGTGGGCCCAGGCTTATCTGGACTGATCGCCTATATTTCCAGTTTAGCGATGTTTGAATGTAAAATTTTTGAGGATTTTATTAATAGATTATGCTCTTCCTTATCCAGCGGCAGCTCCAAAATATCGCGGACCCCGTTCTGACCAATCACAGCGGGCAGGCTAAGGTAGATATCATTAACTCCGTAATAATCCACAACCAGGTTTGAAACTGTAAGGATGCTGTTCTGATTGCGAAGAATACTTTCGATGATCCGCAGGAGCCCAACAGCGACTGCGTAAAATGTTGCTCCCTTTCGCGCAATAATTTCATAAGCGGCATTGCGGACCTGCCCGGCAATTTTTTGTCGGTCTTTTTCCTCGATTTGACAGCCGGTTGAGCGGCAGTATTCGTCGAGGGGCATGCCAGCCACGTTCGCCAGGCTCCAAAGCGGCACCTCAGAATCACCGTGCTCCCCGATGATATAGGCGTGCACATTGCGGGCATCCAATCCCAACCGGGCGCTGAGCATGGAGCGGAATCTGGCTGTATCCAGAACAGTTCCAGAGCCGATTACGCGGCTGGCCGGAAGCCCCGAAACTTTCCAGGTGACATAGCTCAGGATATCCACAGGATTGGTGGCGATTAACAGAATTCCATTTCGGTTGTTGGACGTTATCTGCGGGATAATCTGCTTAAAAATAGATGTATTCTTCTGCAGGAGATCGAGCCGGGTTACACCCTCACTCTGAGCTGTTCCTGCCGCAACAACAACCACATCCGCTCCGCGGCAGTCTTTATATTCCCCCTGCCAGATCAGCACCGGATTTGCCAGCGGTACGGCATGGTTGAGGTCCATCACTTCTCCCTCTGTGCGTTCTTTGTCCACATCGATAAGGACAATTTCACCCACAAGTCCGCTCAGAACAAGCGCATAAGCGAGGGTAGAGCCGACATTTCCGGCACCGATGATCGCGACTTTAAAAGCTAGCGAACTATTTTTGCTGGAATTACTCATTTTTTCCTTCTTTATATACCTCATCGCATTTTGCGGCCATAAGGAAATCATTTTTGTGCAGGCCGTCAATCTTATGTGTCCACCAGGTTACGGTTACCCCGCCCCATTCTGTCTGAATGATCGGGTGGTGGCCTTCTTCCTCAGCCAGTTTCCCCACTTCGTTTGTAAAATCAAGCGCGTGATTAAAATCCTCAAATTTATAAGTGCGCCTTAATTTTTCAACGCCATCTTCGTTGCTCAGCGACCATTCGGGGATATCTTCGTGGTACTTTTCTATTTGTGATACCTCGAGCGGATTTTCCCCTGCCCTGCAAGCCGTACATTTCATTTCAGCTAAAGCAGCCATTTGTTCTCCTGTGAACTTTGTTTATTTATCATAGGGGGATCGGGGTGAAAAACTTATTAGTGATTTATAAAAAAGTTAGGATTCAGTCGTGATAAGAATAAAATCATTTTTCGGTCCGCCCTGCGGCAGTCACTACCGATTTCTGGAATAAGGTCCCATTTAATAAACTCTCCAATGTGATTTCCGCCGGGATGGACGCTGAAAAACTATTTACTGCTTATGTTCAGGGGATTTCAAACCTGAAAAATATATAATTTGTATAAATAATTGCAAATGCTTGACATCATTCTGCTCGCATGGTAAGATACCTATCCACCAATGCGGGGTAGAGCAGCGGTAGCTCGTCAGGCTCATAACCTGGAGGTCGTTGGTTCGAATCCAACCCCCGCTACTTGAAAGCGCCAGAAATGGCGCTTTTTTAAATCCCTCAGGAACTCAAGTGCCTGAACAATCAATTGCTGAACGTTAGCGCTGAATTGCAAATCGCTGCTCATAACCATTCTGCTATAATGCGGGCCATGGATGAAAAAAGGCAAAGAGGATCGTCAATCAAAATTAATTTCCTTTTGGTATTTCCACTTTTTTTTCTTGCCGGATGCATCCGGTTCGTTCAAGAAGTTCCGGAAGCAACGCCTACTTCAAATGGAAGAATGACTTCTGTGGAAAATGCTGATTCCGGGGAAAACGACTCCCAGAGAGTGTATCGGGATTTAATCTATGGGGGTGTTTCACAGTCGCAGAAGCTGGACCTGTACCTGCCGGCGGGGGAAGGACCATTTCCGCTGGTTCTGATTATTCATGGGGGCGGATTTATCAGCGGGGATAAGGCGAACACCAACGAGGTGGAACGCGCGGAGTTGCTTGTCCAGAACGGATTCGCAGCGGCGAGTGTGAATTACCGCCTCAGTGAGGAGGCGGTATACCCCGCCCAAATTCATGATACAAAAACAGCCGTGCGCTTTCTGCGGGCGAACGCCGATAAGTATTCTCTTGACCCCTCCGGTTTTGGCGCGTGGGGTTCATCCGCAGGCGGCACACTGGCTGCACTGCTGGGCACTACCTGCGGCGTGGAAGAACTTGAGGGGGCACAACTGGGATATCAAAACCAATCCAGCTGCATCCGGGCCGTCATAGACTGGTTTGGCCTGGTGGACCTGCTGAATATGGATGTGCAGCTGGTGGAGGGGGGGTGTGAACCAATTGCTGATGACCCCGCTTCCAATGAGTCCAAACTGTTGGGTGCGCCTGTCCAGAGCGTGCCCGAGCTTGCTTGGATGACCAACCCAATTAATTATGTGGATGGGAGAGATGCGGCTTTTTTCATCCAGCACGGATCTGGGGACTGCCGCGTCCCGCCAGCGCAAAGCCGCCAGCTGGCGGATGCACTCAGGCAAACGGTTGGAGAGGAAAAAGTAAATTTTATGCTGCTGGAAGGCGCCGGCCATGGAGGCGGGGAATTTAAAACGGATGCAAATTATCAAATGCTGATTGATTTTCTTAAAAAGCATTTACATTGACCCGGGTGATTTTTCTGCTTCCTCGAGAAACATCCGTAACCTGGTTTGACGAAGGCACCCCCTGGGCGTTATTTGAGGTGGAGGAAGTCATTTATGACGTAAACATCGAGGATGTATTGGAAATTACCAGAAATCCATCCTAAAAAAGCAAATCAAAAAGACAGTTGTTTTTGAAATATTAGACAGGCTTTAAAGAGAATGAATTTACTGGATAATGCAGTAATCTTATGTGTCGTCCAGTCTGGAAGCTTTCGGATTTGCTTTGCGAAGTTATTTATCATCTATATGGCATCCAGGATTCACTTTGTTTTACCTTCTCGGTTGATAGTTGTATTTCACTCAGCAACGATACTAACTGAATGTAATTTTGATACCCAAGGTGTATCGTATGTCCTGGACACCGCACATTTGGCTATTGACTTAATAATTGAGCTGGTATAATATGTATCAACAATTCAATAAAAACCATAATTGAAAGCGAAGATACTGCGCATGTATATGGTCGCTTTTTTGGGGAAGCCGCCTGACCCATAGAATGTGCAGTGGAGCGAGTAGCGAAACCGGTCATAAGTGAATTTGGCCGGTTTTTTTAATTGAAACAGTTCATAAAAATCATAAAAAAGCGATAAAGGAAAACAAAGCTTTGG
>CAYPPV010000040.1:0-10671 GCA_964412705.1 uncultured Pelolinea sp.
GCTGATTGTGTTTTTGGAGTTGCGCGATTAATCTCATCTGCAAGAACAATATTGGCTAAAATAGGACCCGGCCTGAACTCAAATTCTTTCGTTGACTGGTTATATACAGATACACCTGTCACATCACTGGGGAGCATATCTGGGGTAAATTGGATTCGGCTAAATTTTCCCCCCATCGACTTCGCCAAACTCCTGGCCAGGATGGTCTTGCCTGTTCCAGGCACATCCTCTATGAGAATATGACCATTCGAAATCAAGGCCATCACCACCAGATCCAGCACATGATCTTTTCCAATAATTACTTGTTTAAGGTTATTAATGATTTTGTTCTTAAAGTCAACGATTACCTGGACATCCATTAATCCTCTTTAGTAAAAAAAATTAGTTGGTAATGATCGTAGTCATATATGTTTGGACAGACCAACCTGATTTTGTTTCTTCTTCCAGAGACTGAATTTTCCACCAGATCAGATTTTCTTCGATTTGCGGCCCTTCCACAATGATGCAGTCTTCTCCCTCGTGGGCAAGATAGAGAACTTCTGAATCCATATCTGGACTTTCCCTCATTCGCAGACCATCTCCACCGGTGCCGCTGATTTCGACCTTTATTCCCACAGAAAATACTTCATGAATAAGGGGAGCAGGCGTTGATTCCAAAAAATCTTCATCTTTGTGGTTAAGACCTTCTCGTGTTGAATAAGGAGTAATCCTTAAATCCGCATTTTGTTCGCTGGCGGGAAAAATATTAGGAAAGATGAATAATTGGAAAAAGAGCAAGCCCAGGAGCATGAATACCGCAAGTCCTATTCCGGCAAATATAACGTTCCTAGTCAAAATTCCATTTTTTTTAGATGACATGATGCATTTTAGAATTATAAACGAAGCAAATACCGGGTGTTATAATCTCAAAAATATGGAAGAATTTACATCTTCTTTTCCGATTGTAAATAACCGCTATCAAATTTTTAGCACAATTGCGACCGGCGGGATGGCAGTGATTTATGAAGCACAGGATCTTTTATTAGAGAGGAAAGTGGCTCTAAAGATCTTAAAGAAAGAACTCTCCGAAAACCAGCAGTTCCAGAACCGTTTCCGGGCTGAGGCCAAAGCTTCGGCTAACCTCAACCACCCTAACATCATTACCACATACGATTTTGGTTTCGACGATGACCGATTGTATATCGTTATGGAGTATGTAAAAGGGCATGATTTGAAGGAGTTAATAAGGACACAGGACGGAATTCAAATGAATGCTGCAATGAATTACATAATTCAGGCCGCAGGAGGATTAAGCTATGCGCATCTGATGGGTTTTGTCCACTGCGACGTAAAACCTCAAAATATGCTTGTGGATAGTGATAACAATCTGAAAATCACAGACTTTGGAGTGGCTAGGGCTATCGAAACCATCCGTCACGATGAGAAACATGATGTCGTTTGGGGATCTCCATATTATATTTCACCAGAGCAAACGCTAGGAGAACCGCCCACCCCCGCATCTGATGTGTATTCCCTTGGGGTGATCGCTTACGAATTAACAACTGGCAATGTGCCATTCGATGCTGAGGACACCTCAGATTTGCTTGCTATGCATCGGTTAAAAGAAGCAACGCCTCCCGTTGTGCGCAATCCAACTATCCCTTCTGCATTAAATCTTCTTATCCTTAAATCATTAGAGAAAAATCCCCAAAACCGGTTCAGTGATTGCGGTGAAATGCTTGAAGCATTAAACAGGATAAAAATTAGATCGAAACCTTCTGCAAGTTCAAAAAGAAAAGCCTTTCCAGAAAAATTTATTGATTCCGAAAAACGGAAATACACCACCAAATCCTCCTTTGAACTAGATTGGCAGACGATCCTGTTGTCCTTATTTGCATTGCTTACGGTTGGCGGTTTAATTCCATTCTGGATTTATGTCATTTTCTATCTAAATTCCGGGAGGTAAAATGTCAAAAGAAATAATCTCTGCCTCAATACTAAATGCGGATTTTTCTCATTTGGAAGACCAGATACATGAGGCAGAATCAGCGGGTGTTGACTGGATCCATCTGGATATTATGGATGGTCATTTTGTTCCAAACATATCTTTCGGTCCCCAAATTACATCAGTCTGTAGAAAAATGTCCAATTTACCGATCGACACACATCTTATGATTGAAAACCCGGATGATTTTATTAAAAGTTTTGCAGGTGCCGGTTCCAACAAAATAAGTGTTCACATTGAGGGGAATCCCCATATCCACCGCATATTGCAAAACTTAATAAAATTAGGCATAAGTCCCGGCATTGTGCTAAATCCCGGCACCCCGGTTGAGAGTATACATTCTGTCCTCCATATGGTGGATTATGTATTACTGATGACGGTTAACCCCGGATTTGGCGGCCAAAAGTTCCTTCCTGATATGCTTCCAAAAATCGAGCACCTTGCGGAAAGAATTGAACAGGCTAATCTGGATATTCTCATCGAGGTGGATGGAGGTATTGATGACCAGACAATCCGTCAAGCAAAAGACGCTGGCGCAAATGTTTTTGTGGTGGGATCCTATATTTTCCAGAACCCTTCAGGGATTAAAAACGCAGTGGAAAGATTAAGAAATGCGTAAAAAAAGCTGTGCCCAATAAGCACTGCCTTTTTATTTCACCTGGTTCAGTATTATTCTTTAATCTTGGATAGACTCTTGATGCATTTGGAACAGAGCGATTTGCGCACTTTCTTGCCATTTTCATAAACTGTTACTTTATGAATATTGGCTTTGAATTTTCTTTTGGTTGCGCGCATTGAAAAACTTCTATTATGTCCAAATGCGGTAGTTTTTCCGCAATTTTCGCATTTTGCCATTTCAAATGTATCCTTTCAGAGAAAATGCCTTGATAAGAACGAAAAAGTAGTTTACCATAATCCGTATCCACCAACAAGGGTAGCTGTTAATAAAGAGAAGGTCAAAGAATGGATATTAAAAAAGAGTCATTAGGGAACATTTCAATTTCTTACCGGGCAATTGCGACTATTGCTTACCAATCTGCGCTTGAATCTTATGGGGTTGTTGGTCTGGCAGTGGAGAATTTTGCCCGCGGGCTTTCACGATTTTTCATAAATGAACCGACAAGCGGAGTTATTGTTCATTACGATGGAGATAAGATCAACATCGATATGTTCGTCATAATTGAATACGGGACCCGCATCTCATCAGTAGCAAAAAGCGTCGCGAACAGCGTTAAATTCAACATTGAAAGGATGGTGGGGGTTGAAGTTGGAGAGGTGAATGTTCATGTGCGCGGTTTGCGAGTGAGTGATACGGATTAATTTTATTTTTATAAAGGATTTGTTTAATGCCGGAAACAAATACAATACAGCTGAATGGGGATAGCTATCACTACGAGCCGGTATATGAAGTAGACGGCCAAGAATTGAAGAAGGCTTTCTACGCATCTCTGGTTTGGTTGAAAAACCATCAACCTGTGATTAATGCTTTGAATGTATTCCCAGTCCCCGACGGAGATACAGGCACAAACATGTTCCTGACCATGCAGTCTGCATACAATGAAATCGCAGAAAGCCTGGATAATAATGCAGGAAAAATCATTTCCCAGATCGCGCAGGGTGCGTTGATGGGGGCTAGAGGTAATTCGGGCGTAATCCTATCTCAGCTGCTAAGAGGATTCGCCAGGGTAATGGATGAACAAAAAACTATTAACAGCGACATACTTGTAAAATCACTCGAAGAGAGCCGCAACACAGCTTATAAGGGGGTTGTAAGGCCAGTAGAGGGCACAATCTTAACCGTTTCAAAAGATATCGCTTCTGCAGCAAAATCAGCGGCGGAGGATACAGAGGAACTGATTTCCATTTTGAACTATATTGTTGCCAAGGCAGAAGAATCAGTAAAGAATACTCCCAACCTCTTACCAATTTTAAAACAAGCTGGTGTTGTTGATTCAGGCGGTAAAGGCCTTCTCATCATTCTGGAAGGTATGCTGCGATATGCAACCGGTCAGTCGCTCGAAATGGATGAGGCTGAAATCGTAGGAGCTCCAATTAATTTTGAGGCAGTACGGTTTGACGAACTGCATGAAGAAATTGAACCTGGTCAGGACTTTGAAATCGTTGTCGATTTCACCCCATCCGATGATATTGATCTTGACAAACTTTACGGTCAACTATCCGAAATAGGCACTTCCATCCAGATGGGGGAAGGCGATAAGATGTACCGTATGCATATCCACGTACCCACGGATAACAAGTATCAGCCAATTGAACTTGTTTCAAAATTCGGCATTGTCCAGAAAGTTTATATCGAAAATCTTCTTGAGCAAATGAATAAGCAGGGAAAAAAGCAGGAGTTCACCAACAAAATTGAAGAGGGCCAGATAGCAGTGATTGCAGTTTCTCCGGGTGATGGCATTTCCCGCATTTTTAAAAGTCTTGGTGTTGTCAGAATTGTCAGCGGCGGCCAGACAATGAATCCGAGCACGAATGATATCCTGAAATCTTTTGATGAACTTCCCACAGATAAGATCATTATTCTTCCCAATAATAAAAATATCATCCTAGCGGCTGAATCAACAAAGGATATGACGGATAAGAAAGTCGAAGTGGTCCCGACACGAAATATCCCGCAAGGTCTGGTTGCCTGTCTTCGTCTCAATCCATCCGGGGAGTTTGAAGAAATCGTCGAACAGATGAAGGATTCGCTGGATGAGGTGGACGCAGGAGAAATTACAATCGCCACCAGATCTATTCAGATAAATGGCGTAAAGGTAAAAGAAGGTGAAGCGATCGCCCTTCTTAATGGCGACCTGGTTGCCTCCTCAAATAATATAACTGATGTCTGCCTTACGCTTCTTGAGAAAGCAGAAACGACAGAGAAGGAACATATCACGCTTTTTTATGGGGAAAATGTGACACAGGAAATGGTTGACAATCTTGTTAAGAATATTTCTGATTCCTACCCAGATCACGAAATTGAAGTTCACGACGGCGGCCAACCCCATTACCAATTTATACTCTCAATAGAATAATTAGAAAAACCAGAAATTCCTGTCGGGTAAAATAATTTCCATGCCGGAAGCTCTGGTAATTGTTAAGAATGTCCTTGATCTGGAAGCCCGTAAAGGGTATCAAAACACAGCCGTTGCGGGGGGAATGGAAAATTTTATCAGTTTTTTTAATCAAAAGTCTTCCATAGAACAAATTTCTTCCGAAGATAGGGAAATATTAATATTCTTCTTTAAATCTTATTCATCTTATTCTCATAACAAACGTAAAGAAATTATTGATGAATTATTAGGGTGGATAGAAAAGGTTTTGGATGGCAGAAATTTTCCTTTAGAAAAATTTTTGCATAAAATCAAAAGGGATGATATTCCTGCAATACAACACGAAAATTCGTATGTTTCAGGTCAAGACCCCGCTTTATTGGCAGATATCCAATCCATACGGGGGATAGGAGAAAAAAACTCAAAGTTATTTCAACGGCTTGGTATACACAACGTATACGATCTGATCCGTTTCTATCCCAGAAAATATCAGGATTTCAGCAAGATGAAGCAAATCGGGGATCTTATGTATGGTGAGGAAGTAACAATCATTGGTGCTATTTCCAGTGACATCAGTACCAGAAAATCAAAAAGGGGAAATCTGACAATAACTGAAACAGCGATCAGTGACAGCAGCGGCAGTCTCCGAATCACCTGGTTTAACCAACCATACTTAAAAAGACATCTTTCCAGAGGAAAGTCCATTGTTGTATCCGGTAAAGTGGAGGCTTATCTTGGAAGATTGGTAATGAACAATCCCGAATGGGAACTTCTGGAAAGCGATCAGCTTCACACCAATCGGATTGTCCCGGTTTACCCGCTTACGTCCGGCATATCACAAAGGCAGTTGAGAAAAATTGTCTATCAAAATATCGATTTTTGGGCAGAAAGAATAAAGGAGTATCTCCCCAAACAAACTCTAAGCAATCAACATTTAATGGGAATAGTTGAAGCATTGAAGCAGATTCACTTCCCGGACACATCTATTGAATTAGAAAAAGCCAAAAGGCGCTTCGCGTTTGAGGAAATTTATTTCCTGCAATTGGGAGTGCTTGTTCAGAAGCGAGACTGGACGAGGGCCAGCGCAGAAAAATTTGGACTTTCAATCCAAAAAAGAAAAGAAATCAAGGATTCTCTTCCGTATCGGCTCACGAACGCACAGGAAAAAGCTGTTTCTCAAATATTGGAAGATTTGGCTTCCGGAAAACCGATGAACCGTCTGCTTCAGGGGGATGTGGGATCAGGCAAAACAGTTGTTGCCAGGTTTGCCATCGAGGCTGTTATTCATGGAGATGCCCAAGCTGCGGTTATGGCCCCCACTTCCATTCTGGCGGAACAGCATTTCAGCACGTTTTCGGAAATGCTGGTTAATCAAGATATGTTGGATGAGGATGAAATTGCATTACTGACTGGCTCAACACCAGACAAAGAACGGAAAGTAATTCTCGATAGAGTCAGGAACGGAAAAATCAAATTGATTGTAGGGACCCACGCATTAATAGAAGACCCCGTGCATTTTAATAAACTGGCTCTTGTTGTGATAGATGAACAGCACCGATTTGGTGTACACCAGAGATCTCTTTTAAAAGAAAAGGGGGAATCGCCTCATTTACTTATCATGACTGCCACACCCATACCACGCTCACTGGCTTTGACCATTCACGGTGACCTGGATGTCTCAGTAATCGATGAAATGCCTGAAGGCAGAAAACGCGTAGATACGCTTTTGCTATACCCTTACGAAAGAGAAAAAGCATATGATTTGATCAGGGATCAAATTAATTTAGGATTCCAGGCATTTATCATTTATCCTCTCGTGGAGAGCGATGAAGATGAAGAATTCAAAGCAGCGGTCAATGAATACAAAAGGTTGAGGAAACAGGTTTTTCCCGAATTTAAAATTGGTCTGATGCATGGGCGTTTAAAACCTGATGAAAAAGAAAAAATAATGGGGGGGTTTAGGCAGGGGGATTATGACTTGATGGTATCCACAACTGTGATTGAAGTGGGAGTTGATATTCCAAAAGCAACGCTTGTTTTAATTGAGGGGGCAAATCGTTTTGGCCTTGCCCAGCTTCATCAAATCAGGGGCCGCGTAGGAAGAAATCAACAGGACTCCTACTGCATTCTTATCCCCGATAATGATGAGGAAGCGGAGAATGAAAGATTAAAGGCAATGACCCAGACTAATGACGGTTTCTATCTGGCCGACCTGGATTTGAGATTGCGTGGACCGGGTGATTTTATAGGTACTCGCCAGTCCGGATTCCTGGGGTTTCATTTTGCATCAATTACCGATCTTGAACTGATTGAGTCCTGCCGAGAGGAAGCGCTAAGGATATTCAATGATGATCCGGAATTAAATAATCCAGAGAATAATCTTCTAAAAAATGAACTCAAATACTATTGGCCTGAACTAAAATACTCCTGAAAGGATAATTAAATCATGGTGA
Source organism: uncultured Pelolinea sp. (assembly GCA_964412705.1). Lineage (GTDB taxonomy): Bacteria > Chloroflexota > Anaerolineae > Anaerolineales > Anaerolineaceae > Pelolinea. Next base: position 7,491 of record CAYPPV010000040.1, read on the forward strand.
AAGCAATTTTTCCCGGGACATTTGATCCGATTCATTATGGTCATATTGATATCGCTGAAAGAGCCGCTTGCCTGTTTGATGAGCTGATTATCGGTGTATATGACAGACCGTTGAAAAATCTTTTATTCTCTCCTGAAGAAAGAATTGAAATGGTGAGAGGCGCTTTTAAAAAGAACAAATCAATCAGAGTGATGGGGTACAGTGATTTGACAGTTGATTTCTCCAAATCAGTGGGGGCGAAAGTGATTGTGCGTGGATTGAGGGTTTTTTCTGATTTCGAACACGAATTTCGGATGGCACTTGCCAACCGACGGCTGAATAAGGACATTGAAGTAGTGGCGCTGATTACAAGCGAGGAGCATACATTTCTTTCATCTACAACTGTCCGTGAGATTGCATCATTAGGCGGGGATGTATCCACAATGGTTCCTCCTTACGTAGAGTCTGCCTTGAAGGAAAAAATGAAAAAAATTGGCGATAGTGATAGATTTAATCACCAAACATCTTTAAGAGATTGATCGTGTAAAATAAATACGGGATATGATATGGATATCTTGCATTTAGTCGACCGGCTGGAAGAACTTTTTAATGATAGCAGATCTTTTTTATGGACAAAAAAGGTTCTCGTAGATGAAGAACGGATGCTCGATTTAATTGATCAGATGCGGTTGGCCATTCCCGAAGAAATCAAAAAATCCCAGCAGATAATTAACCAGAAAGAGCTTGTAATTGCAAAAGCACATGAGGAAGCCAGAAGGACAATCGATCTGGCCAAGCAGCAGGGTGAAAAGCTCGTTGAGCGAGATGTAATCGTAAAAAATGCTGAGATTATGGCGGAAGAAATTCGGCAGCGCGCAAAAGAAGACACAAAGATGATAAAGCGTGAAGCGGATGCATATGCTATTGAGTCGCTTGAACACCTTGAGATTGAACTTATGAAAATTTTGGCACAGGTCCGGAATGGAATTAGCGCGCTGAAATCGGATGAAACGCCATTAAGCCTTGGAATTAGCAAAAAGGACCGGACAGTTCCTAATCTCGATAAAGGGCTATCTTGATTACTTCATCCATGTGATCGGCACAAATTATTTTTAAATCCTTTTTTACATAAGCTGGAATCTCGCTCAATTCACCTTTATTTTTACATGGGATAATTAGAGTGTTTAAACCTGCGCGGTGTGCGGCGTAGATCTTCTCTCTCAGCCCGCCTACCTGAAGAATTTTTCCTCGTAGTGTCAGTTCACCTGTCATACCTACATTCATTCGAACTTTTCTGTCTGTTAGAGAAGACAGGATTGCTGAGCAGATTGTGATTCCCGCACTAGGGCCATCTTTTTCGATTGCTCCTTCCGGGATATGCACATGAATATCAATTTTTTCGAAGATCTCGCTGTCAATATCAAATTCATTGGCTCTAGCCTTTATATAAGACAGCGCAGCTTGGGCAGATTCCTGCATAATATCCCCCACTTTTCCTGTAATTTGGAGATTTCCCTTACCCTCCATGATTAAGACTTCAACAGGCATAATTTCCCCGCCATTTTCGGTCCAGGCCACGGCGGTAGAAGTGCCTACAGAATCTTCCGTGTCTGCAATGAAAGAGAAAAATTGTGGCGGACCGAGATATTTTTCGATCACTTTGGATGAGATGATCTTTTCAATCTTTTTCTTTTGTGACTTTCTTTTCGCGATTTTCCTGAAGATTTTCCCGATTTCTCTCTCTAGGTTTCGGACGCCAGCCTCATATGTATAATCGCGGATAATTAACTTGATTGCATCTTGATTAAAAGACAACTCTTCTTTTTCAAGTCCGTTTTCTCTTTTCTGTTTTGGAATCAGGAATTTCTTCGCTATTTCCACCTTGTCCTCATCGATATATCCCGGAAATTCAATCACTTCCATCCGATCAAGAAGCGCGGGTGGGATATTATCCGTTGTGTTGGCTGTTGTTATGAACATTACCTCTGAAAGGTTATAAGGTATTTCTAGATAATGATCAGAAAATGAATGGTTATTTTCAGGATCAAGCACCTCTAAAAGCGCCGCGGAAGGGTCACCCCGAAAATCATTTCCAACCTTATCGATTTCATCAAGCATAAATAATGGATTGACGGTTCTTGCTCTTTTCATGGTCTGTAAAATCCTGCCGGGCATTGCGCCAATATAGGTTCTCCTGTGACCACGAATTTCCGCTTCATCGCGGATTCCCCCCAATGAAATGCGGACAAATTTTCTTCCCAACGCATCAGAAATGGACTGGCCAAGGGTTGTTTTACCCGTGCCGGGAGGGCCAACAAAACAAAGCACGGGCTGTTTTGTTTGATCCTTGACCAAACTGCGAACTGCCAAATATTCCAAGATTCGCTCTTTGGCTTTTTCCAGGCCGTAATGGTTTTTCTCAAGTATTTTTTCCGCGTGGTTTATAGAAAGATTGTCTTTTGTCCGCTCGTCCCATGGAAGCTGCAAACACCAATCGATGTAGCTTCTAATTATTCCGGTTTCAGGGGACATAGAGGGATTTAGAGACAGTTTCCTGATTTCACTATTGACAGTATCGACAACGATTTCGGGGTAGTTTTTTTCCTGTAGCATTTTTTTGTATTCAGCAATTTCCTGTTCCCAGAGATCGGTTTCCCCAAGCTCTATCTGGATTGCTTTGATCTGTTCACGAAGATAATTTTCTCTCTGTGACCTATCTACCTCGCTTTGTATGCGGCTTTGAATTTCCTCCTCGAGCTCTAATATTTCCAATTCTTCTGCGAGGAGTTGATTAACTGTTATTAACCGTTTTTCGATGTCAGTAGATTCAAGTATTTCAAGGCGTTTTTCTCTGGACGGCGACAAGGAAGTGGCCACAGTATCTGCCAGCCATCCCGGCTCATTTATGTTTAGCGTAAATAAATATGCTTCCGGAGGAATGGACCGATCTATTTGGACAATCTGTTCGAAAAGAGTTCTGGCAGTTTTCATCAGTGCAAGAAGTGACTTACTGTGTTTTACTTCCGGTTCAGTTATCACTTTGGCTCGTATCAAATTTCTATCGTCCTGGTTGGCAAACTTCTGGATTCTGACACGCCTTCTACCTTGAACAAGTGCTGAAAAGTTGTTATCTGGCAAATTAATTAATTTTCCTATAGCTACTTCCATCCCGATATTCGAATAACTGCTCGATTTTTCTTCT
>CAYPPV010000041.1:0-2134 GCA_964412705.1 uncultured Pelolinea sp.
AATCAACTGCTCGTTCAAATTACCGTCAATCTCACCGCGTTCAGGAAGACGGAGCATCCTGCCGCTGAGATTCTTTAGGTCTCGTTCCAGCCATAATGGAACGGTTGCGCTTTCCGCCCGATCTGCCAAATCCTGGAAAAAGCTATTATCCCTTGATTCTTCACGCACAGCTACCACATTGCCCGGTTTCAATACCATAGACGGAATATTGGTTTTTCGATTATCAACCATTATATGGCCGTGTGAAACAAGCTGCCTGGCCTGCGCCCTGTTAGCTGCAAAGCCAAGCCGAAATACAACGTTATCCAAACGGGATTCCATTATCTGGAGCAGGTTCTCACCTGTCAACCCTCTTTCCCTTACAGCCATTTCGAAATATCTTCGGAATTGTTTTTCTAAGACACCATAGATACGGCGAGCTTTCTGCTTCATGCGAAGCTGGATGTTGTAATCGGATTCGCGACTGCGTCTTCTTTGCGAGGCAATCCCGTGCTGTCCGGGTGGATATGGTCGCCTTTCAAATGCACACTTCGGCGTGAAGCACCTTTCGCCTTTCAAAAAGAGTTTCTCGCCTTCACGCCTGCATAATTTACAAACTGATTCAGTATATCTTGCCATTTATTATTGCTCCTAAAAAATTAAACACGTCGCTTTTTTGGCGGTCTGCAGCCATTATGGGGCACAGGAGTCACATCAGTTATTGAGCGAATTTTAATTCCCTGTGATTGAATCGCACGGATTGCCGCTTCTCTACCAGGCCCGGGACCCTTGATGTAAATATCGATCTCCTGTATACCCATTGAATTCGCCCGTTTAATAGCTTCTTCGGTTGCCAATCTGGCAGCAAAAGGTGTGCTTTTCCGCGATCCGTGAAAACCGATCGATCCAGCACTTGTCCACGCTACAGTATTCCCCTGCTGATCAGTTATAGTAATAATTGTATTATTAAATGACGCGAAAATGTGAACTTGCGCGGATGAAATCGTGCGTTTTATCTTTTTCTTTCCAGCAGATGATCGCCTGGACGATTTTTTTGCTCCTTGTGCCATTCTTCCTCTATCTTAATATTTCTAATAAATTTATTTCTTTGTGGCGCCCCGTCTGCGGCCGCGGCCGGCAACCGTCTTTTTCGGACCCTTGCGGGTTCGCGCATTAGTACGGGTGCGCTGTCCGCGCACGGGCAGGCCACGTTTGTGCCGTAAACCCCTATAGCACCCAATTTCTATCAGCCGCTTGACATTCATCTGAACTTCACGCCGAAGTTCGCCTTCGACTTTATAGTTCTTGTTGATGCAATCGCGCAGCGCACTAATATCAGACTCGGTTAAGTCCTTAACACGGATATCAGGATCGACATTAGCTTCTGCCAATATTTCCTTAGCCCGGCTGTCGCCGATACCATATATATATGTCAGGCCGACTTCGACCCTTTTATCTCTCGGTAAGTCAACACCTTCAATTCTTGCCATTGATTATTAACCTTGCCTTTGTTTATGTTTCGGGTTTTCACAAATAACGTAAAGGACGCCTTTACGTTTTACAATTTTACATTTTGCACATCTCTTGCGGATAGATGGTGATACTTTCATTTAATTTACTCCTGTTCTATTATTATCTGCCGCAAATTTTTCATTATACCAAACATTGCCTTTTTCGTCCAATTGTTCAGCATTTCACCGCTTCCATCAGCTCTTCTGTTACTTTTTCGATAGACTGATCACCATCAATATTGATCAACAGGCCTTTTTCTTCGTAATAATTGATAAGGGGAGTGGTCTGTTCCTTATATACCTTGATCCGCTGGACAACGGTTTCACGTTTATCATCTTCCCTCTGATAGAGTTCTGAACCGTCAATATCACAGATTTTTTCTTGTTTTGGTGGATTGTACTTCATATGATAGACATGCCCTTCCGCCCTGCATACCCAGCGCCCGCTTAAACGCTCCACTAGTTCATTTTCAGGCACATTAATGAAAGGGACACAAGCAATTTCATCATTTCTTTCCGCCAGGTATTCCGAAAGCGCTTCGGCCTGAGCTGGTGTTCGCGGGAAACCGTCAAGGATCGCACCCTTATCACAATCAGAACGGGACAAGCGGTCAATTATCATATTTATCGTTAGATCGTCAGGA
>CAYPPV010000041.1:2144-10170 GCA_964412705.1 uncultured Pelolinea sp.
GTTCCCCAGCCTCCATATATTCCTTTGCTTTCTTCCCTAGTTCTGTTTCATTTTGAAGATTCTCGCGGAAAATATTTCCAGAAGAGATGTGGGGAATTCCGCATTTCTCTGCGATTTGCGCAGCCTGTGTACCTTTTCCAGCTCCCGGAGGTCCGAGGAAAATATAGAATTCAGCCATCAAATATTTATCCCTTGATCAAGCTTTCGTCGTAACCGTGAAGCTTCAGCTCCGTGTCAATAATATTGAATGTATCCCGTACAACACCGACCACAATGATCAAGCCGGAAGCGGAAACGAGAAACAGGTTACCCGCAATATTGGGGGGCAGGGCTATCTGAAGAATATAAGGAATGGTCGCCACGATCGCCAGGAACAGCGCACCAACCAAAGTAATTCGCCTCTGTACTCTATTAAGGTAATTTTGGGTTGGCTGGCCCCTAACAACGCCCGGTATCTGGGCACCCTGCTTCTTCAAATTTTCGCCATAGTTTTGTTGTTCAAACAGCACCTCAGTATAGAAGAAAGTGAGAAGCAGAACAAACAGGAAGTATACAATCACATACCAGATACTGGTTGGACTGAATGTGTTCTGCAGCCAGTTGGCTGTATCTGCCAGCCATTGTGTATCCGAATTAATAAAGAACTGTGCCAGGATTCCCGGAAGAGACAATATCGTCTGGGCAAAAATCAGCGGAATCATTCCTGCCAAGTTCACCATCAATGGCAAATTTGATTTAACGGGCATGGACATGCGGTTTCCAACACGCCGGCCAGGGAATAGAACCGGAACATTACGCCGTCCCTGCTGAACAATAATAATTGCAAAAATGGTCAGCCCAAGGATGATAGCCATCAATGCCAGGAGCAGCCCTACAGATTGACCGGTAGTAATTAATCGGAATAAGTTGACTGGAATCCGGGAGACAATACCGGCGAAAATAATCAGGGACAGACCCTGGTTCGGGATGCCATATTCAGAGATCAACGTACCCAGCCAGATACCAAGCATGGTTCCGCCAACCATGCTGATCAGCGTCGTGAGTGTCGGGAGGAGATTGCTTCCCGTAAAACCAAACTGGTAATTCAGAATGGATCCGCCAGTGGTCAACTGGTTGAAAAGCTGGATTTGTCCCAGAGCGGAAAGCGCTCCCATTGGAATTGTGAGCAGGATAGTCCATTTTTCCATCAGTTTTCGGCCTTCTTTTTGATTTTCCTGCATCCTTCTCTCAAGCGCCGGAATAATTGGAACGAGCAGCTGAATAATAATCTGTGCCGTTATATATGGGTAGACACCCATTGCTAGAATTGAAAAATTGGACAGGGTGCCGCCAGACAGCAAATCAAACACACTCAGAAGTGAACTGGCTGCTCCCTCCTGCTGAAAAATTCCGGCAATCACAGCCCGGTTGATTCCAGGGACTGGAATATTTGCAAGGAACCGATAAAGTATCAGCAGGGCCAGTGTAATCAGTAATTTTTTTCTGATATCCACAGATGTCCACAAGTACCGCCAGGCAGATCGCTTCATTCGCTTTTCTCCTTGATCGACTTAGCTTTCCTCAATAATTAATGCTTTTCCACCGGCTGCTTCAATTTTTTCTCTGGCAGACTTTGAGAAACGGTGAGCCTTCACTGTCAGGGCATTTTTGATTTCACCTTCACCCAAAATTACAACCGGATTGTTCTTCTTATGAAGCATGTCCTCATCCGCCATTAATTGTGGTGTCACCTCAGTACCGGTTTTGAATCTTTCCAGGTGTCCGATATTTATTTCGTTATAAGTCAAGCGATTAACCGAGCGGAAGCCTTCTCCGCGCATGAACGGGAGTTTTCTGAACAATGACAGGTTCCCACCCTGGCGGTACAGGTTGCCTCCCGAACCGGAACGCGAATTTTGGCCTTTCATCCCGCGGCCGCCTGTTTTCCCCTGCCCCGCGGCTGTTCCACGGCAGATACGTTTTCTGTTTTTCTTTTTTCCTTCGTTCGGTTTTAATTCATGCAATTTCATCTTCTAATCCTGATCTTCTACTTGTACAAGATGGTTCACCTTGGCAATCATTCCCCGCACAGCCAAAGAGTTCTCTTTCTCAACAGTTTGTCCGACTTTATGTAATCCAAGTGCTCGAAGGGTCGCCTTGTGTCTCTCTGTATTACCGATCGGGCTGCGAATTAAAGAAATTTTTATCATTTTTTCTTTAACCATTTTTCCTCCGTTCCCAGAATGGCTCTAAATCCTTAGCAGGTTTTCCTCGCATTTCGGCAACTTCCTCAGGTGTCCGCATTTGTTCCAGAGCCTGGATAGTTGCCTTCACAACATTCAATATATTTGAACTCCCAAGCGATTTGGTGAGAATATCATGGATACCTGCTGCTTCCACAACTGCACGTACACCGCTGCCTGCGATAACGCCTGTGCCAGGAGAAGCCGGTTTCAGCAGCACAACCGCACCGCCAACTTTGCCAGTTGCTTCATGCGGAATTGTTGTGCCTGAGAGCGATATTTTCTTCATATCGTCACGCGCATATTTCGTTGCCTTGGCGATTGCGTCCGTAACCGAACCGGCTTTACCCACTCCCAAGCCGACATGGCCATTATTATCACCTGCGACCATGGTAACCCGAAAATTAAATTTCCGGCCGCCTTTAACCACTTTAGCAACACGAGCGATATCAATCACTCGTTCGTCGTATTCTTTTTCAACTGACTGATAGGATCTGTTATTCATAGAAGCCTCAATTATCTATTTATTATTAAAAGTCCAGGCCGGCTTCACGGGCGGCATCCGCGAGTGCTTTCACGCGTCCAATAAACTGGTACCCGCCGCGGTCAAAAACAACGGTTTTAATCTTTTTTTCCTTAGCTCTTTTGGCAAGCAATTTCCCTACTTCTGCCGCCTGTTCCGTCTTTTGTGCTTTCGAAGTTCTTTCCCTGATGTCGGGATCAATGCTGGATGACGCAACCAGCGTCCTGCCAGCGGTGTCATCAATCAACTGGGCGTAAATCTCGGAGATACTTCTATATACACACAATCTGGGCCTTTCTGCAGTACCGGTAATGTTCTTCCGGACCCTTTTATGCCTTTTTATCCTTGCTTGATTTCTTGATTTCTTTGCCATTATTTATTTCCTAATTTATACAGCCGTAATTGCAGATTTACCCGCCTTACGACGTACACGTTCTCCTTCATACCGTATGCCTTTTCCCTTGTAGGGTTCGGGCGGCCGAATTTTTCGAATATCCGCAGCAACTTGCCCAACAACTTCTTTACTGGGTCCTCGTACAATGACGATTCGGTTTTTTTCCGCTACCTCAAACTCAATCCCCTGGGGGGGGGCAACATCAACTGGATGGGAGTAGCCGACCAAGATGGTGAGGTTTTTTCCATTCATCTCAGCTTTATAACCTACCCCTTGAATTTCCAGCCTTTTTTCAAAGCCTTTGCTGACGCCTGTTACCATATTATCTATAAGGGCGCGCGTGGTACCATGCAAGGCACGCACGCTTTTTTCATCAGAACTCCGCGTCACGATTACGCGGTTATCATCTTTCTTAATTTCAATCATGGGCGAAAAAGTTCTTTCCAGTTCGCCCTTCGGTCCCTTAACCCGAACGGTTTGTCCATTTAATTCAAACTGGACGCCGTCGGGAATCGTGACTGGTAATTTTCCTATTCTAGACACAACTATACCTCCAGCAAAACGATCACCAAACCTTGCATAAAATTTCACCGCCGACATTATTCTTCCTGGCTGTCTGACCGGTCATGATGCCCTTTGGTGTTGTAAGAATTGAAATACCCATACCGGATAAAACCCAGGGTATATCTTTTTTCTGTGCATATATACGCCTTCCAGGTTTGCTGATTCTCTCCAAACCAGTGATCACCGGTCTTCTGTCCCGGCGTTCTCCAATATACTTCAGGCGAATGCGGAGTATTTTATGTGATGGCTTGCTGCCATCTACCACTTCAAAATCCTCAATAAACCCTTCTTCTTTTAATATCCGCGCAATCTCCGCTTTCATATTGGAACTTGGCATCGCAACAATTTTTTGGTTGCTGATGACTCCGTTGCGGATTCGGGTCAGCATATCAGAAATTGGATCATTTACACTCATTAAACTACCTCCGTACCCATATCATTTACCAGGACGATTTTTTCAAACCGGGAATTTTGCCTTTTAAGGCAAGCTCCCTGAGACAAATTCGGCAAAGGCCAAATCTGCGATAATATCCACGGGGTCTTCCGCACACCATACAGCGGTTTACGACCTGATTCGGGTACTTTCTTCTTTTTTCACGGTAAATCATACTTTTCTTTGCCATAATTAGACCTTTCTAAATGGCATTCCTAAATACCCCAGTAAAGATGCTGCCTGCTCATCATCTGGCGCTGTGGTAACGATAGAAACTTCCATTCCTCTTACTTTATCAATTTCGTCATAATCAATCTCGGGAAAGATAAGCTGTTCCCGAATACCCAGCGTATAGTTCCCGCGACCGTCAAATGATTTTCTTGAAACGCCGCGGAAGTCACGTACACGCGGAAGAGCGATATTGATAAGACGATCCAGAAAGGCCCACATGCGTTCACCTCTAATGGTGACTTTGACGCCAATTGCGCGGCCTTCCCTTAATTTAAAGTTCGCTATGCTCTTTTTCGCCTTTGTTATGATCGGTTTCTGTCCGGTAATTACTGAAATATCCTTGGAGGCTGCATCCAGTGCGTTTGGATCGTCCAGGGCTTCTCCCATTCCTATATTGACGACAATTTTTTCCAGATTAGGAACTTCCATAACATTAGAAAGATTAAAATCTTTCATCATTGCCGGGACTACCTCTTTCTTGTATTTTTCTTTTAATATGTTCATTTATATCTCCAAGACACAGGCGATCAGTCGATCGACCCACCGCATTTCTTGCATATCCGCATGGCTTTTCCATTTTCTCTGGTAATGCCCACACGGGTTGCTTTGTTACATTTTTTGCACACAATCATTACATTAGATGCATCCAAAGGGGCTTCAAGCTTAACGATACCCGGATTTACGGTTTTACCTTCCGCCTGAACCTGGCGCTGGTGCTTCGTGCGCAAATTTATTCCCTGAACAACAACCCGGTTTTCTTTTGGAATGACTTTAATCACTTCTCCGCGTTGTCCTTTATATTGCTCATTTCCAGTAATCACTTCAACCCGATCACCTTTTTTAATTCGCATTTCTTACCTCTAGTTTCCTCAAATACCCTATCAAAGCACTTCCGGAGCAAGCGACACGATTTTCATATATCCAAGTTCACGCAGTTCACGTGCAACAGGACCAAAGATGCGGGTGCCAACCGGGTTCTGACCATCTGCGTCAAGAATTACTGCAGCATTGTCATCGAATTTTATTATCGAACCGTCTTCCCTACGCCATTCCTTGGCAGTTCTCACAATAACGGCTTTAACGATCTCGCTTTTCTTTATTGAACTTTGCGGCGTGGCAGTTTTCACGGTAGCGACCACGATATCACCAATCCCGGCGTATTTTTTCTTTGTGCCTCCCGTTACGTGAATAACAAGGATTTCCCTGGCACCAGTATTATCTGCGACTGTCAGTCTTGATTCGTGCTGAATCATTGCAACGGCTCCTCTGGCTGCTCCGGTTCAACGATGGGCGGGGCGGTTTCTGTTTCTTTTTGTTCCTTGAGAACCTTTTCCACTGTCCAGCGCTTACGCCTGGAAATCGGTTTTGTTTCGATGATTTGAACAAAATCTCCCAGTTGGCAGTCCAGTTCATCGTGCACCATCATTCTTCTTGAATCATGAATTACCTTTTTGTACAAAGGATGCCTATATGCTCTGGTAATTTCAACAATCACAGTTTTTTCAGAGTTGTCAGCGACAACCATTCCTCTTAATCGCCGTCTTGTGTTCATTCTTCACCTTCTGTTTCATTTGAAAGCTCTTTTTCGCGCAGAACTGTTTCGTACTGGGCAATCAGTCTTCTGGTCTGTCTCAGCTTGCTTGTATCTGTCAGCTGCCCGCTGACAGCCTGGAATCTGAGATTCATGTATTCTTCACGAACTTCCAATAAATTGGACTTAATTTTTTCCAAATCCATCGAGCGTATTTCGGAAGCTTTCATACCTGTCCTCCAACCAATTCCTCTCGTGAAACTACCTTGGTTTTAATTGGGAATTTATAAGAGGCTTGTTTCAACGCATGGATGGATGTTTTCTCGTCCAGTCCGCTGATCTCAACCATAATCCTGCCAGGTTTCACAACAGCTGCCCAATATTCCACGGCACCTTTTCCCTTTCCCATGCGGGATTCAGCCGCTCTCTTTGTGACCGGTTTATCAGGGAAAATGCGAATCCAAACCTTTCCGCGCCTTTTCATGGTGCGAACAATGGAACGTCTGGCTGCTTCAATTTGGCGCGCAGTAATCCATGCAGGCTCCAGTGCTTGCAGGCCATAATCACCGTTCACGATAACCGCGCCGCGCGTGGCTTTTCCCTTCCGCCGGCCGCGAAATTGTTTCCGGTATTTAACTCTTTTTGGCATCAACATAATTTTTTCCTTAAGTCTTTCTGAAAACCGCGCCGTCTATTCGCTGACGTACACACCTTCGGTTTTTTCCATTTCTTCTTCTGTGCCAGGTAAAATTTCGCCTCTATACACCCAGGCTTTCACGCCAATCACACCGTAAGTTGTGGATGCTTCCGCTCTAGCAAAGTCAATGTCCGCTCGCAATGTCTGCAAAGGAACACGCCCTTCCCGCAGCCAAATAGTCCGGCACATCTCAGCACCGTTCAACCTTCCTGCAACCTGCACCTTGACCCCCTCAGCGCCCTGACGCATTGCCTGCTGAATGGCGCGTTTCATCGCCCTTCGATAGCTGATGCGCCGTTCTATCTGCGAAGCGACATTTTCAGCGATTAATAGCGCTTCTGTATCAGGGTTCTTGATTTCTCTAATTTCCAGGTCAATCTTATTTCCTGTCAAGTCCTCAAGGTCTTTTCTTACGCCTTTCACAGTTTCGCCCTTGCGGCCGATCATAATACCGGGTTTTGCCGTATGAACAATGATGCGGATTTTTCCCGGGAATCTTTCAATTTCAATTTTTGAAATACCGGCACGGTCTCCGGCCTTATTAATAATTTCTCTAATTTCAAAATCCTGGTGCAGCTGATCGATATAATTCTGGCCTTCTGCGTACCAGCGGCCTTCCCAGGTTTTGTTTATTCCCAAACGCATGCCGATAGGATGTACTTTTCTACCCATACTAACTCCTGCTGTTCTTGTTCGATTTTTCTCTAAGTACAACGGTTATATGAGATGAACGCCGTAAAATCGGTTTGAACCGACCCCTTGCACCGAATCTTCGCCATTTGCGCATCGGGGCATCGTTTGCATAAATCCCATGAATATATAAATTTTCAGAACTTATTCCGTAATTATTCTCTGCATTGGCAATTGCTGAAGCAATTAACTTGCTAATAGGTTTCGCGCTTTTCTTGTTGACAAAGCGAAGCCTGGAAATAGCATCATCCGCCTTCTTGCCCCGTATAAGATCAAGCACCAGCCGCGCTTTCTGGGGAGAAACTGGACAATATTTGAGTTCAGCTTTTATATCGATAGCCATATTACTCTCTCATTACCGTAGATGTTTTGGCAGACGATCCGTGACCCCTGAAATGCCGTGTGGGCGCAAATTCGCCGAGCTTGTGGCCCACCATATTTTCAGTTATGTAAATCGGCACATGGCGCCGGCCATCATGAACCGCGATGGTATGGCCTACCATTTGCGGAAATATGGTGCTTGCCCGGCTCCAGGTACGGATTACTTTCTTCTCATTTTTCTTATTCATTTCTTCAATTTTTCTTAGAAGCTTGGGCTCTACATACGGCCCTTTTTTCAAAGATCTTGCCATATTAATTCTCCTGAATACTTACCGGCGCTTTGCTTTCCGGCGATCGCGCATAATATACTTGTCTGTTCTCTTGTTTGTCCGGGTCTTCTTGCCAAGAGTCTTTTTACCC
>CAYPPV010000042.1:0-10104 GCA_964412705.1 uncultured Pelolinea sp.
ATTGACAGGAATCTCTTCTGCATCTGAACCCGTCAATCCATCGGCAATAATTACGTCGCATCCAACCGCAATGCGATTAAAACCATTCTCCATGGCGGTCTGAAGATGATCAACGGCATTTGCCCGCTTCCCATAGTACAGGGTATTGCAGTCTGTAAGAAATGGGTATCCGCCCATTTCCCGCACTTTTTTCACTATCCTGGCCGCATAATTCGGCCTGATGTAGGCCAGATTTCCCGGTTCTCCAAAATGGATCTTCAATGCAACCATTTTGTTTTTCAAATCAAGATTTTCAATGCCGGAGCGCTCCAACAGGCGATCCAATTTATCATACATATTGTTACCCGGCCTGGTTTGAAAATCTGTAAAAAATACCTTTGACTTCATGAAAAAATTTACCTTTCTGATAATAAGTATTTTCGAATAGCATGAGCAGTTTCATATGGTCTTTCCATCATCACCATATGGCCGGCATTTTCAACTTCGAATAAATACGGTGTGCGTAGTTCCTCTGCCATTTCCCTGCTTGTTTCCAAAGGGATAAATTGATCTTCCGTTCCAGCGACAATAAGCACAGGGCGATCCAATGTTTTATTAATTTCCCTAGATGCCTTCCTGTTTGCCATAGCATACAGCACTCCCCGCATACTCTTCGGGTCACAAGTTTTAACAATCTCCTTGCAGTACTGTTTCACTTTTTTATCTCTCGTAAGCCCTTCCAACATCTCCTTAAAAATTTTTATTGGTGGTCTATGAGCGAGTTCTTTTATTTGGTCTAACCGCTGGTCTCTCTTTTTAGGTGAATCAGAATAGATATGCGAGGCAATCAGAGCCAGACCGGAAATGCGTTCGGAATAATTTTTTGCAAAATTAAGCGCAACGTAACCGCCCATTGAGTGCCCACCGATAAATGCTTTTTCGAGATCCAGCTGATCCATAAGCCGCAACACATCTTCAGCCATCTGGCCCATTGAATATTCGCCAGGTGGGGAAAAGGAAATGCCATGCCCGCGCAGATCAGGCAAGATCAAAAGAAAATCATCTTTCAAAAGATCTGCTACAGGATTCCAGATGGTATGGTCGAGCGCAAGACCATGTAAAAGAATTATTGGGGAACCCTTTCCAAGCATAACATAAGAAAGTGTCTGGTCCACCGCTACCCTTTCCTTTCAAATAGACTGTTAGCATATTCTAGGGCCTCCCTTTTGCTGCCGATTTTCCCGGCAGCCTGCAGAGACCGGATTTTATTAAGGACTTCACCCAATTCGATCCCGGGCTTGATTCCATATTTTTCCATGAGATCATGCCCGCTTATTATTTTTGGCGGGTCGACAATATTCTCGTAGTGAAAAAACCAGGCATCCAATAATGTTTTTATGGAGTTTATTCCCTGATCCCACCTTTCCTGCGAAAGAGATTCTTCATAGGTTGCAATTAAATCACCCAAATGCAGAAATCCAGTAAATACGCCTGCTTTTCCCGTCTCCTGGAAAAATTGAAAAATTTGTGCGCGATGGTCTTTTCCGTCAGCGAATTCCTTGAATTCTCTCTTCATATGATGGAGAATGATGGTTGAGACAAAATCAATTTCTATATTGGAAAGCGCATACTTTTTTCCCCAGATTTTGAAGAATTCAGAGCTTCTTTTTGCGTGACCGGGATACTTTTTTCTTATGCCGTTATCAGACGGTTCGACCGCCAATTTTCCCGAATCATGAAAAAGGCTTGCTAAAACCAATAATTCTTTATATGAGCGTTTTGGATTGATTTTCTCAGATATAAAATTTCGCAAATGGGGAAAAAACAGGTCTAATTTTTCAATCAATTGCGCAAGCCGTTCTCTACCAAGCGGAAATTCTTTTTGCTCAATAAACTCAAAAAAATCTTGAACAAATCCTGCGACTTTTATGCTGTGAATCAAAACATTGTGGGTGTGAGGAGGACCTGGTTCGAGCGAATCTAAATATACCAAATTTGGAAATATTTCTGCCAATAAAGAAAACTTTTGCATTAATTGCACGGATCGCTCAATTTCTGTTTCTCGAAAAATATTAAATATTTCATCCCGGATCCTCTCTGGAGAGGTTTCTTTCAGTAAATTCACATGCCCCTTGATTCCATTTTCTATTTCTTTCGAATATTCCAGATTGTATGCATCAATAAAACGTACAGCCCGCAAACACCTGACCGGGTCATTTCTAAAAGAATCCTCACCGCATGAAACCAGTTGATTTTCTTGAAGGTGTTTTTTACCATTCAGCGGATCAATTATTTGACCGGGATTTTCAAGATCAATTGCCATTGCATTAATCGTAAAATCCCGCTGCTCAAGATCCTCCACAATTGTTTTCCCCACAAGGGGGGTGAAATCTACATCAACCAGATTTCCCTT
Organism: uncultured Pelolinea sp.; assembly: GCA_964412705.1. Taxonomy (GTDB): domain Bacteria; phylum Chloroflexota; class Anaerolineae; order Anaerolineales; family Anaerolineaceae; genus Pelolinea. Next base: position 2,393 of record CAYPPV010000042.1, read on the forward strand.
GTGTGGAATAATTGCGCGCGCTGCGCCCCTTGTCTCATCCAAAATATAAAAACTGCCATCGAATACATCGGCAATTAATCGGCCGGCCCTGATAGCATTTCGCTCAACACAAAAATCCAGGTCAATATTCCTCTTGCCTATCAGCGCATCCCGAACAGTGCCGCCGACCAGATATACTTTCCCCCATTTCACAAATCTTTTTTTAAGTTCTTTGATTATTTCCTGGCAAAGTACATTATCAATCTTCATTCAATCAAAGTTCATTCTCTATACTTGTCCAGGTCAACAACGCCGATGAAAGGAAGATTTCTAAAATACTCATCCAGATCCAGCCCATAGCCAAATACAAATTTATTTGGAATGGTAAAACCTCTGTATTTTATTGGAACTTGAACTTCTCTTCTTTCTGCTTTGTCCAAGAGGGTGCAAACGCTCAAACTTTTCGGTTTTCTTGTTGAAAGCAAATCCATCACATAGGAAAGAGTGTTCCCGCTGTCAATGATGTCTTCAACAATTAACACATCCTTATCCGAAATGTTCGTATTTAAGTCCATGGTAATTCTCACAACTCCAGAAGAAGAGCGACTTCCGCTACCATATGAAGAGATCGCCATGAAATCCATTGCATGGGGAACAGTAATTTGACGGGAGAGGTCAGTTAGAAAAAGGACGGCTCCCCGAAGAATACAAACGAGTAGAAAATCCTGGCTTTCTTTGTAATCTTGGCTAATTTCTGCACCAAGTTCTTTAATTCGTGCATATAGTTTCTCTTCACTAATTAATACTTCGCTCATATATTTTTTATAGTCTTTCATTTAATCTCTCCTTGGAACCTGATGATGAGCCCTACATCTCGCTTCGTACATTTCTGATGCTCCGACAATGACAATGGGATCTTCATAATATGCGGGTTTTCCATCCACAAGGCGCTGGGTTCTCCCTGCAGGTTTTCCGCACACCATACAGATGGCCTGCAGTTTGTCCACTTTGTCCGCCTTCGCCATCAAAACAGGAACACAACCAAAGGGCTCACCGCGAAAATCCATGTCTAGACCCGTCACGATAACCCTTGTACCATGATTGGCAAAATCATCAATGACGTCCACAATTCCGTCATCAAAAAATTGCGCCTCGTCAATTCCGACTACAGTCGTATCAGAATTCACAAATTTCTTAATATCAGATGATTCTTGTATAGGAACTGCTTCGAAATCCACCCCGGCATGGGATATCACTTTTGAGGAACCATATCTTGTGTCAATAATGGGTTTGAACACCTGGACTTTCTGTTTCGCTATGACGGCTCTTCGAAGGCGCCTGATCATTTCCTCGGTTTTTCCGCTGAACATAGAACCACAGATTACCTCAATACTTCCAGATTTGTCTTTCATTCCTACTTCCCTCGCAATCAACATCAGTTATCAAATTTTATTCTATCCGAATTTAACAAAAAAGAAGGCTGTTCGCCTTCTTTTTTTTCCAATCAAGAAAATTTACACTGAAATTTCTTCCGCCGCTTCAGGCAATTTATAACCGAATTTGCGTAAGTTTTTCTTGATATCAATGAGAGTTTTTCTTCCGATTCCCGAAATTTCAAGAAGGGCCGCTTCACCACCTTCGAGTTTCTCGAGGATCTGCCCGACATTTGTAATGCCCGCTGCTTCTAGTGCAGAGTTGGCACGCCCCCCCAGATCCAGATCTTCAACAGGGCGGTCAGGGGAAATTTTTTCTTCCATTTTTCGTTTTTCTTCTTCGATGAATTCTTCCCGGGCCTGAAGTTTCTTATAGAATCTGTCAACCTGCCCTTCCATATCAATCAAGCGGGCCTGCTCACCCGTGAAAAAAGGGTGGCATTTGGAACACACTTCAGTACGGATCTCTTTCTGAGTTGACCCGGTAGTCCAGGTATTTCCGCAAGCGCAGGTTACCTTCGCATCCGGATAGAATTTTAGATGAATATCTTCTTTCATTTTTTATACCTCAATTTCGTTTCAGGATAGATTAGTTTCCTGCCTGAACGCTTACTTTCTTCTGTCCATTGGGCAGTCGGGAGTATTCCACGATACCATCAATGGTCGCAAAAAGTGTGTAATCATTTCCAACACCCACGTTATTTCCGGGTTTAATCTTTGTACCGCGCTGCCGCACAATAATATTTCCGGAGAGCACCTGCTCGCCAGCATATTTTTTTACGCCTAATCGCTTCGATTTGCTGTCACGGCCGTTCCTTGAAGAACCGCCACCTTTTTTATGTGCCATTGTCTATCTACCTCTTAATTTCTTTTTCCTGCTTTCCGTTATGGTTATTTATAACCGAATTTCTTTAATTTATTCTTAATATCCGATAGGGATTTATCACCAATCCCGGATACATCCAGCATGGCCTCATCGCCTGATTCTAATTTTTTCAAAAGCTGTCCAACAGTATTAATCCCTGCTTCTTTCAAGGAATTCGTTGTCCTTGCGCCAAGATCCAGAAAACCAACTGACTTTCTAGTTGAAGGCACTTCCAATTCTGTCTTTTTTGCGGTTGTTTTCGTTTTACCAGCTTTTTTCTTATCAGCCGGTTTTTCACGAGTCCGCTGTTTCGATTTGGATTTTACAGCCGGTTTTTCTTCTGTTTTCTTTTCAATAGATTTCTCGGATTTGCCAGAAAATGCGATCGAGTCAACGATTACTTTTGTGTATTTCTGTCTGTGTCCGGATTTTACGCGATAGCGCTGTTTTGGCCTGTACTTAAACACAATCACTTTCGGAGCCTTGAAATGTTCAACGACGGTTGTGTCAACCGAGACTCCCTGAAGATATGGAGAGCCTACCTTAACCTCTTCTCCGTTTACCAGCAGGAGGACTTTATTAAAAGTCTTCTTCTTTCCAATTTCGTCAGAAAGCAGGTCCACTTCAATATACCCGCCTTCAACAGCTTTATACTGTTTTCCACCGTTTTCTATAATTGCGTATAACATATTTTCTCCAATCTTCACTTCACCGTTTCTCACGCATTGTTATGCCCGGCAGCGGGGAAGTTGGAACTTACAAAATTTTACCCCAGCAACCCTCAGCTGGGGTAAGCGTGCAGAATTATACAGCACCAGCCAAATTATGTCAATTTTTGGAACCGCTCAAGATTCGCTCGTCTCCCCGACGAATTGTTACACTCATCATATCCAAATACTCAAGAAAGGAAAGCGCATATTTTCTGCTTGATTCAAACTCGTCCCTGAACTCTGCCAGTGTGATGCTTCCCTTTTCCTTTATTTTCTTAATCGTAAAAGCGAGCATTTCTTCGTAATGCGACTGCAAAAATGCAATATCATCTGATGTCTTGATTAATGTGCCATTATTTACCAACGCCCGGATTAGATCCGGCCCATATTTTTCTTCCAATTCCCTTAATGATGGCGGGGAGTATGGATTTTGATTAAATTCGTTTTCCACATGCTCGATTTTCTTTTCAGACTCTTCATTGAATTTTAGAGAAAAGTTGAAATTTCTAATAATATTGTTTTCTATTTTGATGATTTCTTTTTCCTTAGCTCTATTAATGAGATAGTTCCAATTTTCCAGGTTTATATCCATCTGATTTCGCAAGACTTCCGATTGAATACCCGGTTTCAATGGATTCCTCTGGTGAAATTCTCGAAGGATGCGGGTTATTTTTTTAATGAAATCCTGCCATTTAGCAGAGGAAATCAATAACGTATTTTTATTAATCTGATTGTCCGAAGGGCGGAATGGCAATATTTTGTCACCAATCAAAGAGTTTAAGCTTTCTTTGATTTTTACACCATCTAATCCACTCCGCTCAATCAATTCTTGTAACGTTAAGAGACCGGATTGATTCAATAAATATAAGAGGATTTCTTCCGGTTCACCCGTTTGCCAAATCTTGAAATATTCCTGAACCGATTTCGAAAATCTGCGATATCTTTTGGGTGCAGCAGGATTGAGGATCAACCCACCTCCTATTGTCTCAGCGGGAGAAGGACGCCTGATAATAAATTTATCTCTAAAATACGCTGAGATTTTTTGCGGGAATTCAATTTGCACATATCCATTGTCTCCGGGAGATATTTCTTTTTTTCCAATAACCCGAATTCTTGCAAGCTGCTGGTTTGTCCCATGAAAGATTTTCACTTCATCATCATGCTTAACAGCATCCGCCGTATTCCTTAATACTTTTATAAATGCATCGATCCTTCTTGTAGGAGAATATAAACCAGGATGTGTAATAACATCGCCTCTTTCAATATCTTCACGCTCGATATTAACAAGATTAATTGCAGTTCTGCTGCCAGGGACAGCCTGATCTATTTTTTCTTTATGCGTTTGCAGACCTCTGATCCTGCTTGTCTTGCCAGAGGGAAGAATTGTTACCCGGTCCCCCACTTTCATTGTTCCATCCAAGAGAGTTCCGGTTACAATTGTTCCAAATCCTTTGATTGAGAAAACCCTGTCAATCGGCAAACGGGGGCGCCCAAGATCCGGTTTTTTGGGGGAACTGCCTACCATTGAATCGAGGATTTCCAATAATTCATGTCTGCCTTGATTTGAGACTGCAGATACCCTTACTAACGGGCTTCCCTCCAGAAAAGTGCCCCGTACAAATTCTTTAACATCTCCCTCAATTAATTCCATCCATTCAGGATCATTCACCTGGTCCACTTTTGTCAAAACGATCAGCCCCGATTTGATATCCAATAGGTTAAGAATTGAAAGGTGTTCACGCGTCTGCGGCATCACCCCCTCGTCAGCTGCGATGACGAACAGGACAAAATCAATCCCACCGACTCCAACGAGCATATTATCAACAAAGTCCCGGTGCCCCGGGACATCCACAAATCCAATTTCCTGCCCGGAAGGAAGCGTCATCCAGGCAAATCCGATATCGATTGTCATCTGCCTGATCTTTTCCTCGGCAAGACGGTCCGGGTCTATCCCAGTGAGCCAACGGACAAGAGTTGATTTGCCATGGTCAACATGACCGGCGGTACCGACTACATGCATGATTAGGATTTATCCGTTTTTATTTGGTCAAAAGCATCCATCCAACCGTTGACCATCCCCATTAAACTCTGCATGCCTTTTTGAATTTCTCGGCTCATCAAAATTAATACATCCTGCATATCCTGGGAATCATCCTCGATAGATGTGATCCTTTCTTTAAATTCCTCGAAGTTCTCTACGATATCTTCTTGTTTTTCTTCTACAATTAATTTCAATGAACTGAAACGTTTTTCTTGTTCTGATTGGAACGTTTCCCATTCCTTGCGGAATTTCTCATCCATCAACCGGAACATTTCCGTAATTTCATTTATTCTGCGGTCAATTCGGCCAATTACATCACCAAACTGATTTTCTATCTTCTCCATGTTCATGCGCTTTTTTTCCAATTCCGGAATTAAATAACTGCTCGCTTTGATCGCCTCTTCAATTTGTTCCTGCCACTCTAACCAGGTTCTGTCTCTTTCGTTTTTAATTAATGCCTGCTGCTCCATGAAGTTGATGAATGCTTTTTTTCTTTCAGATTCTGTAGCAACAATTTCCTTTAATTGGCTCTCATTGGTTCGGATATTATCAGAAATAGTTTTTAATTTTTCTCTTATCTCATCGACTCTTTCTCTGTATACAGAGAATTCAGCGGAAAAATTATCAATCGCCCTAGAATTTTTCGTTACTGTATTCTGGAGCAAATTTATCTCCCCCTTCACACCTTCACCGTTTTTAATTTCATTCTCCAATTTCTGTTCTACTTCTTTAAAACCCTGTAATAACCTGGTTTCGCTATCACCAAATAGTTTCAGCCTGGTTTTCAAATCATCTTCCTCTGCTTGCGACTTCTTTATCTTTGTTTCAAGAGATTTCAATTGATCGTCAAACAATTTTTGCTGCATCTTTAAATTTATTTTTTGTCTTTTCTCACTCTCTTCGATTTGTTTACTGAGGTCGACGCGTATTCTTGTTAGAACAGCATCAAACTGCCCCTTTGCCTCTTCGGAAGCAATTATTTTTGCGATCTCATTTTTCTGATCCCGAATCTGTTCCAAGAATCCGATTGTTTTTTCGTCTATGGATCCAATTCGATTATTTTGATTAGCAAGTGTCTTTCTTATCGAATCCAACTGCAATTCGACATCCTCGATTTTTTTTACTATGGTCTCTAAATCCATTTATTATCCTTTGAAATTTAATACAAAAATTATTATTTATTATTGTACAAGAAAATCATATCCGCTGACAATAGATTCAGATGCAGAAAAGAAAAAATTCGGGAAAATTCCTGAAAAAATCAAGATTATTATTAACACACCGAAGAATAATTTTTCACGAATATCCTCAGGATTGCTATCAATATAGTAATCACTCTGGGTCAAAAATATCAATAACAACCTGAAAAATGTGAATGATAGGATTGCAATACTGAAAAGGAGCACCCATAAACCAGAAGGGAATTTTTGAGACATTAATTCAAGCAAAGAAAAAGTTGGGGGAAATGTGGGGGTAAAAGGCATAGCGGCAATTGAAAAAACAGAAACGATAAAAGCAGATGCCGTGATTGGTTTCGTGTAAAACAAAGATTTCATCGTTTTCAAATTCATTGACTGTAATTCTCTCTCAAGTAAAACAATTGTCCAGGCCAGAATAAAGAAATTGATTATCCTTGGATAAATAAAATATGTCGAAAGGTAAAAACCCAAGATGCTATTCAGACCTGCTGATGAAAGCATCAAACCGATGGAAAATAAAAAAAGGTATCCCACAGTCCTGTGCAAGTCTTTTTGAAATGCCGCCCATAATGATCCTGTAATGCATAAAATCATCCCAAGAATTCCTAACGCCTGATAAATAATTGAATATTCTCGCAACCAGGAAAAACCGTTTAAATATTTTAGAAGCAAAACAAAAATAATAATCGGCAGCGTGATGAGAATATAAAATGTATTTACTGTGCGTAAAGACTCTGACACAGCTGGTATCCAAGTATGGAAAGGAAAAATAGCCAGCCACATAATAAATCCAAGCCCCAAAATAAGTGTTGCCTGGATCAACTGCTCTTCATTAACCGGGCTTATTTCGCCCCCTGCAAGATACCAGCCAGCCAACAAAATAAGAACCATTCCTATGGAAAAAAAGAATAAATATCGGAGAACAGCCTCATTCTCTTGTCGATTATTTTCTAGCATAACAGGCACACTCACAAGCACTGCAATTTCCAGAATCAAACCAGAATATAAAAATGGTTCCACGGCCAGGGCGGATATTAAAAATGAATTGAATATGATTCCCAAAGGTACTAATAAAGAGGGAATTCGGTGTATATACAATGAAAGCGACCAAAATCCCAAAAGACCATTCAGGACGAGAAGCATCCTGAAGCTAGATTGATCCAGATTAATTACCCTTCCAAGAAAATTAAGCGATGGTGTTATTTCAATACCAAATATGGAAGGGGTTCCACCTGCGGGATATTTAATTAAAACAGCTAAAAGAGCCAGGATAAAACATAATGCCGTCTGAAATAAGCAAACAAGCCAATAATTCTTGCGAAAGATATAAAATAAGACCGAAAAAAAAGCTGGGATAATAATCCAGATAAAAGGTCCGTTCATCTCTCTCCTTGAAGAGAAAAACCACCCTGCAGGTAGACGCCCACAAGACTGATCAGAATAACGATCAATCCATAAATACCTGTAACAAGCGCAGAGCCTTCC
>CAYPPV010000043.1:0-10097 GCA_964412705.1 uncultured Pelolinea sp.
AAAAGGTCTCGGTGGGCCCCGTATCTCTGAAAAAAACAGCTCAAAAAGCTTTATTAAGGAAGCAAGACGCATTAGAAAACAGTTGGGAGGTGGGATGAGACAGGCAGGCATTATCGCTGCAGCCGGTCTGGTTTCATTGAATACCATGATCAAAAGATTGGATGAAGACCATATTCATGCAGCCCAAATTGCCGACGGCTTGAAAGAGATCAAAGGAATTGGGTTTGATAAGGGAATGCCAAAAACCAACATGGTATTTTTGAAATTGACCAGGGAGGTGACTATGTCGCCCGGAGAGATCATTTCGAAATTGAAAGACAGGAAAATCTTGATAGGGCAAAGCGGAAAAAGGAATTTTCGTCTCGTTACGCACAACTGGATTAACGATGTGGACATTCCACAAATAATTCAAGGGTTCAGAGAGGTTTTTTCTTAGAAATGGGGGGTTAATCACCTAATTGGATGACTTATAATCTAATTTACGAATAGTTGGAGGTTGCATGGCTGAATTTGTTACTCTGGAAATGGTCGATCAGGCCGTCTCAGCGATAAAAGAGCGGACATCACGAAAACCAAAGATTGCCCTGATTCTTGGATCTGGACTTGGAGATTTGGCGGAATCTGTTCAACCTGCAGATTATCTTCCTTATGAAGATATACCCCACTGGCCTAAATCAACTGTTATTGGCCATAAAGGCCGGCTTGTTTTCGGAGAACTTGAAGGCAATTCAGTAATGATTATGCAGGGAAGAGCGCATTACTATGAAGGTTACCCAATTACAATAATTGGTTTCCCTGAGCGCGTGATGATTCGCATGGGAATTGAAATATTAATCGTTACCAATGCTGCGGGGGCTGTCAACCCGGATTATGAGCCGGGGCAGGTTATGTTAATAAGAGATCATCTCTCGCTCATGGCGATGGGAGGATTGAACCCGCTTTGGGGACCGAATATTGAGGAATTTGGAGAGCGTTTCCCGGATATGAGCCGTCCCTATGATTATGGATTACTGGAAACTGCAAAAGAGGCGGCTGCTGAGAATGGTATCAAACCATATGAGGGTGTCTATGTTTGCCTTGCAGGTCCTTCCTTTGAATCGCCTGCGGATTTGCGGTTTTTAAGAATGGCAGGAGCGGATGCGGTTGGTATGTCGACTGTGCCAGAAGTGATTGTAGCCAGACATGGAAAAATCCGCGTTCTTGGTATATCAGGCATCAGCAATAAAGCCAATCTGGATGGTACAACTATCACAACCCACGAGGAAGTATTGGAAGCGGGAAAAATTCTGGTTCCTAAATTAGAGGCGATTGTCAGGGGGGTTTTACAGAGATTATAGTTTATTGCGATAGTTATTATTGGTAGATTGAGGATAGATGGAAGAGGTTATTAGATTTTTTGCCGCATATGAGATCGGGGTCTATATCATATTCGGAATCATTATATTAATAAATTTAAAACGCCTTCTTGATGCAATAAAAGCTAAAAAAAAAGCGAATTTTGGATTGGAAAGAGAGGTGGCAAGAAAAAGAATCCGTTCTTCTGCATCAATGATTGGCCTGATAGTTTTATTTGGTTTTTCATACTTCATGCTTGTGTCAGTAGCAGTAGTTCGGTATCCGGGTATATCTAGGATGGCAACCCCGACAATTGATCCGGGAATTGCTGAAGAGCGTGAAGAAAGTGTAATGGATTCAGTCTCGGAAATAGAAATGCAAACTCAAACCGCATCTGCACTGACTGGATGCATTCCAGGCCAACTGGAATGGATAAAACCTGTCCCGGGCCAGGAATTAAGCGGATCAGTCGAATTGATTGGTACCGTAAATATCCCCAATATGGGTTTTTATAAATATGAATACAGATATCAAGGAGATGATAACTGGACACCAATTAATGTTGGAAATAGACCCCTTAAGGAAGAAGCTTTTCCTGGAAGATGGAATACTGGACAGCTTCAGCCAGGTAATTATTTTTTACGATTGGTAGTATCAGACAATCAAAATAACCTTCTTGAACCCTGCCAGATCGAAGTACAGGTGATGCCGCAGTAATGAATGCAATGATGAACTTAAAAATTAGACCAGCAGTGTCCCCGGATATCGAAAGATTAACGAAGTTGAACCACCGGACATTAACATCTAGAGTATGGCAGATGTCGCAATCCATGGATGCGAATGGTATTCACACCTCATTTATTGAAGTAAATCTGCCAAGAGAAATGAAACTGGCTTATACAAGATCTCCGGATTTGCTGGAAGCGATTTGGAAGAATTTCTCAGTAATACTCGTGGGGTGCGTGGATGAAGCCCCGGTTGGATATATCACCCTGAATGCTTCCTTTTCCCCCGAAATCATCTGGATAAAAGATCTTGTTGTTGACGATCTCTGGCGAAGGAAGGGTGTTGCTACATCTCTCTATTTATCTGCTTGTGAATGGGGTAAAAAAAGAAACTATTTACGAATAAATTTGGAAATGTCTTCAAAGAATTACCCTGGCATAAAACTGGCAGGTAAACTCGGTTTTGAATATTGTGGTTTTAATGATAGTTATTTCAAGAATAATGACATTGCGATTTTCTTTTCCCGGCTGATTGGTTAAAAAATATGATTATTAGAGAAGGTTTGATTACGGTTCTCAATGCCATCAGTGATGTGCTGACAGCAGGCGTGGCAATTATCGGCTTTTCCCTCCTGGTTTATTCTGTAACATTCACATTAAGGGACCGTGTCACAAATACATTCACATTACTTATTGCCTGTATTGTTGTGATTTTTGGAGCAGATGCTTTCATCACAGTAATGGAGAATGTCAATCTGCTTAATTTTGTAATCCGCGTCCATTGGATGGGAATAATATTTCTTCCCACTGCCTATTTTCACTTCTCTGATTCGTTGTTAGCTATTACCGGAGAACCCAGTAGGGGCAAAAGGAGGATCGCCGGTATCTTGTTTACGGGTATCAGCGTGATATTCCTGTGTTTGCTGTTTTTAGATAACCTGGTCGGGGAATTAATCATGAATAAACCCCTGGCCCCCTATCTTTTACGCACTGCCACGGCTGATATTTTCACTGTCTTTTTCATATTGGTAATGGGTTTGTCCTGGTATAACCTCATCAGGGCATATCGCAGATCATCAACACATACAAGCCGAAGAAGGATGCTGTATTTGGTCGTAAGCGCTTTAGGCCCGGCGCTTGGCTCATTTCCTTATCTGTTGTATGGATCAGAATTTGCTGAATCATCACAGATTATCTTTTGGCTTATTTCTATAAGCGCAAACCTTTTTGTTTATATCTCCTTGATTACCATGGCATATTCCGTTTCTTTCTTTGGATTTCCCTGGACTGACAGATTGATCAAGAGCCGTTTATTCAGATGGGTGCTCAGGGGACCGATTGCGGCCAGTCTAACGCTTGGAATTACCACGCTCATCTCCCGAATTGGAGATCAGTTTGATTTCAATTTCACCTCAGCGCTGGTTATTCTAGGGATGGTTTCTACGATTGTTTTATTTGAATATTTGGTGACCCTGTTTGCGCCTATCTGGGAAAGAATTTTCTTTTCAGGAAGCGACCGTTTAGAGTTGGAAAAAGTCCGTGTTCTGGAAGACCGTCTTTTAACAACGAATGATATCCAACAGTTTCTTGAAATGATTCTTGCAACTTTATGTGACCGTCTTCAAATCAGCGGTGCAGCCTTTATCGTTCCAGATAATTCATCCCCGGAAATCCAGGTCCATATTGGCAGCTTTTCAGGATTTGACCATGATATTGGAAAAAAATTTTATGAATATTTGAACAAGCGAAAAAACTTTAACTTGATTGAAAATTTCGAGGATTTTTCTTTGATCCCTATAAAAAGTTCGGTAGATGGCGTTGAAAAAATTTATGGGGGGGTGATCTTTGAAGAGGAGATTACAGGTGAGCTGGATGCTGAAAAGAAAACCGCGGTTGTAAGATTGATAGATCGCGCGGTATTTGCTCTTCGCGAACGTGAAGAACAGGAAAGAATTTTGGCATCCTTTGAGATGCTTGTACCCCAAACATCAGTCATACAAAACCTTATCGCAGTATCAAGATTCAATCAACAGCGCATGTTAAATGGTATTGAGCGTGTTCAAATGGCAGAAATGGAGCGATGGGTAAAAGAAGCACTGTCCCAGATCTGGGGTGGGCCAAAAATTGCCCGCAACCCCTTGCTCCAGCTGAAGTTAGTGCAAAGAAGAATAGAAAAATATAGTGAATCTCCGGTTAATGCTCTTCGGGAAATTCTACGGGAAGCAATGAACAGATTGAAACCGGAGGGACAGAGACAGTACACGAATGAATGGCTTTTATTTAATCTTATTGATTTGAAATTCTTTGAAGGACGGAAAGTGAAAGATATTGCAAATCGACTTGCAGTGTCTGAGGCAGATTTTTATAGAAAGCAGCGAGCAGCAATCACTTCACTAAGCAGGCAAATTATTGACATGGAGAGAAACATACTTAACTAAACATGAAAAATTATTAAGGTATTAAGCGGTTCTTGGAGGGTTTCTGTGGTAAATGGATCAGCTGAACAAAATAATTTAGACCAAAATTTTGACAATGGTTGGTGGAAATTTGTGTTTTCCCAGGAATCCATCGAAAATAAAGAATACAAAAAGGAAAAAAAAGCGCAATTTGAAGCACCCCAAAATAAAGGCATTAATTGGTCATATGCACGAAATATTTTTGATAAAGATGAGATTGTAGAAATGAAGGTGTGCGGGTGCAACCGGGGGGGCGTTCTTGTAAGAGCTGAAAAATTAAAGGGGTTTGTTCCGTATTCCCACTTGTTGATTGAGGAACCACAAAAAAAAGATGGTTCTCGAATGAAAATTTTAAAGAGTTTCATTAATAATACTTTGAAATTAAAAATTATTGAATTGGATATTAAGAAAGAAAAAATTGTTTTTTCGGAAAGGGCTGCTCAATCAAATAATGGGAGCAGAAGAAAACTGTTATCTAATTTATCAACCGGAGAAATTGTGGAGGGAAATATTTCAAATGTAACAGATTTTGGGGTTTTCGTTGATTTGGGAGGTCTGGAAGGGCTCATCCATATTTCGGAACTATCGTGGAAAAGAGTCAATCATCCATCAGAAATCTTGAAAATTGGGGAAAAAATTAAAACACAGGTATTATCAATTAACCCAAAGAATATGCATGTGGCATTAAGTTATAAGAGACTCTTCCCAAATCCATGGTTGACGGTGACCAAAAGGTACCGCCCGGGAGATATTATCACTGGTGAGATAACAGCAATCCTGCCGTATGGTTTTCTTACCCAGATTGAAGAAGGAATAGAAGGGTTGATTCATCATTCATCTTTCAAACAGAGAAGCATGCAAGAAATTTTGGATGAAAAAAACTTGAATGAAGGTGATGAAGTCCAGGTACGCATCCTTTATATCGATGAGAAAAACTGCAGGATGAGCCTGTCTCTGGTTTTATTAGATACAGAACTATGAGAAAGAAAATGGAAAAGAATCGAAAATGGATGGATTACCTTGGACAAATTATTAAACGGTTTGCCCAGGACCTTTTAGGCATCCTTCTAACGACTTTTGCTGTGATTTCATTCCTCGGACTGATCGGATTAACCGGCGGTGCATTAACTGAAATCTGGGTGAAATGGATTCTTTCGGGCTTTGGCTGGGGAGGGTTCACCCTTGTTGGATTTTTGGGATATGTTGGATTGTTGATCCTTTTACGCCATTTTCAGAGATTCCCCAAATTTAATCTAAATAAAATCATCAATCTTGAGATCTTTTTTTTCTCATCTCTAGCATTGTTTTCTCTAATCGGTGGGATGTCAATTGAGAGGGCTAATATCGGTCTGGATGGCGGGAGAATCGGGTGGGGTCTGGCTTATTCAAGCAGCAGGTTGGTAGGGAAGCCCTTATCTTTTGGTTTATTTACATTCCTTACACTGTTTGGATTGGCGGAGAGCATTGGCATTAACCAATGTGTGTGGGATAGGCTCGATCAAAACTTTGAAAAAGTATTGAGCACTTCATTACCGATTCAAAAGGAATCATCGAGTGAAACCTCAAAAAGATATACTGTTTCAAATTCGGCGGTTTATCAGAAGAAGGATAATTTTAAGGATTCTGTATTAACGAAGGAAGCAGCTCAAAACTCGGATCTTCCCAGTTTGGAGTTGCTCTTAGAACCCCAGAAACTTATTGCTGATGAGTCATATATCCATTCCAAGGCCATCCAGATCGAAAAGACATTAAACGAGTTTGGTGTGCCCGTAAGGGTAGCTGGGTATCGAATAGGCCCCACAGTTCTTCAATATGCTGTAGAACCTGGATTCCTGGAGAAGGTAAATGATGAGGGGGACATCGTTAAAAGAAAAGTTAAGGTTTCACAAATTTCTGCCTTAAAAAGGGATCTTTCATTGGCATTATCGGTCGATCGTCTTAGAATTGAAGCACCCATACCCGGAACTTCTTTTGTGGGTATCGAAATCCCTAATATTTCCAGTTCTGTGGTTAGATTGAAATCCGTGATGAAAACGGATGAATTTATTCAGATGCCATCCCGACTTAAACTAGCACTGGGGTTGGATGTTTCCGGAAATCCTATTTTGGCCGATTTATCCCGGATGCCACATTTGTTGATCGCGGGAACAACTGGTGCTGGAAAATCAGTATGTATTACTGCGTTAATCACTTGCCTGATAATGAATAATCCCCCCGAAGAATTGAAATTAGCTATCCTGGATCCTAAGATGGTAGAACTTGTTCGCTTCAACGGGCTGCCACATTTGCTGGGCAAGGTTGAAACGGAAATCAGCCGCATGCTGGGAATCCTTGCGTGGGCGGTTCAGGAAATGGAATCGCGATATCGTTTACTTGAGTCCATCCATGCCCGCGATATCGATTCCTACAATATCAAGGCAAGAAGAAGAGGCAGGGATTTTCTTCCAAAAATTGTGATTGTTATTGATGAGCTTGCTGATTTGATGATGTCTGCACCTGAGCAGACGGAGGGGTATCTTGTCCGCCTGGCACAAATGGCAAGGGCAACGGGCATCCATCTCATTGTCGCTACCCAGAGGCCAAGCACGGACATCATTACTGGGTTAATAAAGGCAAATTTCCCCGCAAGGATTTCTTTCATGATGGCTACGTCAATAGATTCACGAGTTGTTCTTGACAAAAATGGAGCGGAAACCCTGATGGGGCGCGGGGACATGTTGATACTGAATCCTGATGAAACAGGTTTATTAAGGGCTCAGTGTGTTATGGTGGATGACCGTGAAATTGAAGGAATTATCTCATATTGGCAGTCAAAAGATAGTCCCTTGGAATCGGAAGTGAAGGAATCGCCTTGGGAGGATCTGGTTCCATTGATTGGTGAAGATAAGGATGAACTGATCCAGAAGGCCGCAGAACTGATTAGAAAAGAAGGTCGAGCCTCAACTTCATGGCTTCAGCGGAAACTGCATATCGGTTTTCCGAGAGCAGCCAGGCTGATGGATGAATTGGAAGAATTGGGTGTTGTGGGACCAATGGATTCGGGAGAAAGGGATAGGGAAATCCTGATTGACGATAAAACGTCGGAAGACATCGAAGAATGAATGAGCAGGTTAATCGTTGACAAAATTTTTAAGGAACATCTTTGATAAACCTCTCAAGGCAATAGCGAACTTTCTGGACCGGATAGGGATCAGCGCCAACACCATTACGCTATTGGGCCTTGCCGGGAATATCACGGCTGCTTTTTTTATTGGTAGAGGGCTTTTCCTGGCAGGCGGGATTATTCTTGTTCTTGTGTCCCCTCTTGATGCAATCGATGGTGCTTTATCCAGAATAAGAAATAAAGAAACAAAATTTGGCGCTTTTCTCGATTCAATTTGTGATAGATATTCCGAAGTCGCCATCATCTTTGCGATCTTTATTTTTTTCCTGAGCGAGGATGATTATTTTGGAACTATTTTTGGTTTTCTGGCGGTTTCAGGGTCTGTGCTTGTATCCTATGTCAGAGCGCGCGCCGAAGCGCTTGGAACGGAGTGCAAGATTGGAATTCTCACGCGCGTGGAAAGATATCTGCTGCTCATCATTTCGTTGTTATTGAATCAAGTCAAGGCAGGAACAATCATCCTTGCTTTATTCAGCCATATAACAGCTATCCAGCGGGTTATTTACGTTCGAGAAAATTTGGATGAATAAAATCTGAATTAGAATATCAGAATTAATAAAGACAGGAGTCTCGTATGCCAGATGGTATTTTTATAGGACCAATTAAGATCTACTTTTATGGAATTATTATCATGGTGGGCGTTCTTGCCGCGGTTTGGGTTTCGATAAAGGAATCGGAGCGCAGGGGATTGGATAGTGAATATGTTTGGGATATGGTTCCCTGGCTTTTAATACTCGGAATCGTTGGGGCTCGACTCTGGCACGTGTTCACACCTTCAAAATCTATGGGAGTCGGTCCCGAATATTATCTCACCCATCCGCTGGAAATATTAAACACCCGTCAGGGTGGACTGGGCATTCCAGGCGCAGTGATAGGGGGCGCGCTTGCGTTATGGATTTATACAAAACGTAAGGGTCTTGATTTTTTAAAGTGGACAGATATTGTTG
Source organism: uncultured Pelolinea sp. (assembly GCA_964412705.1). Lineage (GTDB taxonomy): Bacteria > Chloroflexota > Anaerolineae > Anaerolineales > Anaerolineaceae > Pelolinea. Next base: position 8,627 of record CAYPPV010000043.1, read on the forward strand.
CACCTGGTTTAGCGCTCGCGCAGGCCATTGGCAGATGGGGCAATTTCTTCAATCAAGAATTATATGGGCCGCCAACCGATCTTCCGTGGGGGATTTCTATTGATCCGGCTCACAGGATTCCAGGCTATGAAGAATTTTCCACCTTTCATCCAATGTTCCTTTACGAATCCATTTGGAATCTATTCAATTTCTTTCTCCTTCTCTTTGTGGCTCGAAGATATGAGGATGATCTGAATTCTGGAGACATCTTCTGGATTTATCTGATCGTGTATCCTGTCGGAAGATTCTTTTTAGAATTCATACGAATTGATCCTTCCTTTGTGGGAGATGTAAATGCGAATCAAATCACCATGGCAGTTGTAGCCATATTCGGTGCTGTAATGCTGCTGTTCAGCCGATTAAGGAGTAAGCCAGTTCAAGAAATAGAAAGTGTCCACGAAGAGGAAAGTAAACAATAAAATATATATATTATATATTGAAAAAAGGAGAAAGACATGAATAAAAAACTGCTTGAGGAAATGAATTTGCAGATAAATAAAGAAATATTTTCTGGATATCTTTATTTAGCCATAGCTGCTTATTTCGAGAACCAAAATTTAGGCGGGTTTGCCCATTGGATGAGGATGCAGGCGGAAGAAGAACTGGAACATGGAATGAAATTCTTTGATTTTCTTGTGGATAGGGGAGAAAAAGTAGAACTGCTTGAAATCGAAAAACCGGAATCTGGTTTTGGGTCCCCTACTGAAGTTTTCGCCAAGGTGCTTGAACATGAACAGTATGTCACAAACCGGATCAATCTGCTTTATGAATTGGCTGAAAATGAAAAGGATTATGCAACGCAGGTTTTTCTGAACTGGTTTGTTGATGAGCAGGTTGAAGAAGAAAAAAACGCGTCCGAGATTCTTGGATATTTAAAGAAAGTAGGAGATTCCGGAAATGCGTTGTTAATGTTGGATCAGAGATTAAAATCAAGGGGCGAGGATTAATTGAATGGGTTGAGAGGTTTCTAACCGAAACCTCTTTTATTTTTACCACCCTTCCAAAAAGGGTTCCCAATCCTCATTCAATTTAAGGTAATGCTGGTATAGATACATGGCTGAGGATGGCGGCTCTTTGGGCTTCTTCAACAGGCGCATGCCTGATTGTTCAAGAGTTCGCCCTCCTTTTTTGTGATTGCAGAAAGCACATGCGGTTACAACATTATCCCAGGTATGGGTTCCACCAAGATGCTTGGGTGTTATGTGGTCAATTGTCAGGTCTCGTGACGAGGTTCCGCAGTACTGGCAGGTATAGTGATCCCTACGGAAAATTTCCTTGCGGGTGAGCTTTACTCTTGGTCTCGGTCTGCGAATCATTTTCTGTAATCGAATAATTGATGGCCTTGGATAGGAAGTATTGACTGTATGTATATGGCCGCGTCCGTCTTTTACGAGAGAAGCTTTATCCATTACCATCATACAGACGGCCCTCC
>CAYPPV010000044.1:0-10076 GCA_964412705.1 uncultured Pelolinea sp.
CGGACGTACTTTCGCCGGTAAAGGCGTTAATAACCGTAAAAACGGCATCAGCCAGCAGCGTCTGCCGGCAATCACGCTCAGCCTGCCGCTGGCAGTCGGTGTTCTATTCATTTTATTAGCCATTGGGGGTGGTGTGATTTTTTTGGTCTTGCGCGGTACCGGCCAAGCGGCCGCTCAACAGCCTACGGCAACCGCCAGCCCTTCTCCCACATTTGAGCTGAGTCCGACACCTACCGTGACACTGACGCCTGAGCCTACTTTTACGCCTCTACCTCCTATTGAATACGAGGTGAAAGCGAACGATACCTGCGGCTATATCGCCGGGCTTTACGATGTAACAGTCCGGAGCATTGCCGACCTGAATAACCTCCCCCCCGACTGCGGCACTCTGACCTTGGGTCAGAAACTTCTAATCCCCCAGCCCACACCAACCCCGTCACCAATGCCGACGGCTACACTTAGCCTGCTTGAAGCTACGGAAGCCGCATGTGATACCACAGAGATACGCGTAGGTGAAAACGATACCCTCAGCGGGATTGCCGCCAATTACGGCATTGCCGTTGAAACGCTTAAATCATACAATGGCCTCACTTCTGATAATATTTACAGCGGCCAAGTGATAGTGATTCCCCTCTGCCAGCGCCTTCCAACTCCGGGGCCGACACCTACGCCCACCAATCCACCTCCCTATTCACCAGCCAACCTGCTGCTGCCTGCAGACGGCGCTGTATTCAGCGGGTCAAATGATTCAATTACACTGCAGTGGGCTGCCATTGGTGGAATGCAGGAAAATGAATCCTATGCGGTAACGATTGAAGACCTGACAGAAGGCCAGGGAAGAAAATTGGTGGATTACACGGACGATACGAAGTACATCATTCCTTCAAGTTTTCGCCCTGCGGATAATTCCCCTCACATAATCCGCTGGTGGGTTCAGCCGGTCCGCCAATCAGGAACCACAGAAGACGGAGATGCCATCTGGGTGCCTGCAGGCTCCCAGAGCATCCCTCGCGTATTCTCGTGGTCTGGGATTGGCGCTATCGCTACACAATCCCCCTAGCCAGCATTAGGATTAAGCTTTCGCTTTCTCTTCCTGACCCTCCAGAAAACGCGTCGCTTCAATCGCGGCAGCCGCCCCCATCCCGGCGGAGGTGATCACCTGACGGAAATGCGGATCGCATACTTCCCCGGCTGCATACACGCCATGAATGTTGGTCCTCATGCGTTTGTCCACAATCAGATATCCTTTTTCATCAACCTCCAATTGTCCTTTAAATAGTTCCGTGTTGGGTGAATGCCCAATAAATATAAAAATACCGTCCATATCCATTTTAGATTCTTCACCCGTTACAACATTCTTTACCCTGATTGAGTCCATCTGGTCATTTCCCCTTATCTCGGTAACAATCGTATTCCAGATAAATTCAATTTTTTCATTATTCATAGCCCTTTTCTGCAAGATCGCACTCCCCCTTAGCTGGTCACGGCGGTGAATGATGTACACTTTTTTCGCAAATCGTGTCAGGAAAACCCCCTCTTCGAGGGCCCAGTCTCCACCTCCGACGACGGCAACATTTTTGTCCTTAAAAAACCAACCGTCGCAGGTCGCGCAGTAAGAAACGCCCTTCCCCCGAAATTCATTTTCTCCGGGTATGTTCAGCTTATTCGGGCTGGCCCCCGTAGAGATGATCAGTGTTTCGGTTTTATATTCCTTACTGTGAGTCTTGACAGTAAAAGGGCGCTCCGTTAAATCCACCTCGGTAGCGGTATCATACTCTATTCTTGTGCCGAAACGTTCCGCATTTTTCTGAAAGAGTTCTGCTAGCTTATTTCCGCTAACCCCTTCCGGGAAACCGGGATAATTTTCAATAGTGCTTGTCAACGCTGCCTGGCCGCCGATATCCATCCCGGTCAGGATAAGGGGCTTTAGGTCCGCTCTTGCGGCATACAGTCCTGCCGCAAGACCTGCGGGACCGGTGCCCAAAATAATAACTTTCTCAACTGAATTCATTTCGGCCATTATTTCCTCGCCTTCTGTACTTTTATCAATATTAAGCATATTCCAAATATAATATTAAACGCTAACTAAACATACAAAAAACGGAACTTCTATGAAATTTAAAGATCGTATTGTTCTGATTACAGGCTCCGGGCGAGGTATCGGGCGCTCCATAGCCAAATATTTTGCGGCCGAGGGAGCACACATTGTTATTAATTATGTTCGCAACCAAGAAGATGCTGAAGAAACAGCTGAAGCTGTCCGTTCCTTTGGATCAAGGGCAGCCGTGGTCCGTGCAAATATCGGTAAGTTGGAAGGGCTTGAGAAATTATTTGAAACAGTTCAGGCCGAATTTTCCCGCCTGGATATTTTTATCTCCAACGCCGCTTCCGGCTTCAACCGCCCTGCTCTTGAACAAAAACCAACCGGTTGGGATTACACCATGAATGTAAATGCGCGCGCTTTTATATTTGGTGCGCAGTTGGCAGTGCCGCTTATGGAAAAATCGGGCGGCGGGCAAATCGTGGCTGTCACAAGCCCCGGCGCCAAGCGTGTTCTGCCCGACTATGTCGCGGTTGGCGCCAGCAAAGCGGCTTTAAATTCGCTGGTGCGATATCTGGCAGTGGAGCTGGCTCCCAAAAATATCCGGGTGAATGCGGTATCTCCAGGTTTGGTTGAAACCGAAGCTTTGAAACATTTTTCTTTCATGAAGGACAGCGATGTAATTCCGAGAACCGTCAGGCTCACACCCGCTGGTAGGCTCGTCACGCCTGAAGATATCGCGGAAGTAGTTGGTTTCTTATGTAGCGAAGCTGCAGTAATGATCCGGGGCCAGATCATTACTGTGGACGGCGGATTTACGCTTAAAGTACCGGAATAATTACTTTTCACGCAATATTACCCTGGCCGGAGCGCCATCTGCCTCAACCAGTTTCAGGGGCAGGCAGAAAATTTCGTAAATACCGGAATTGATTTCCCTTAAATTGATATTTTCCAGGATGATCACGCCTTTTTCAAGAAGGATGCGGTGGGGAGTCACAAGATCGCTGATTGGAGAGATGGAGAAATAATCAATTCCCACCAACTGCATTTTCTGATCAGCAAGCAATTCTGCAGTTTCAACATTGATGGCTGTGTAATCTGTGTTGAAATTCAATGGATCTTTTTGCCAATACTCCGAATTGGCGGTTCGGAAGAGAATTTTTTTGATATTCGGGTCGTAACCGCTTTCTTTCAGTATCTTTGGCGTGATGTTTCTGATTCTCCCGGGGATCTCGAGCAGCTGTACATCACCTATCAATGACTCGATGGGGATTTGGTCTATTGCCAGGCCGCCATGGAATAAATGCCGCGGTGCATCCACGTGCGTCCCGCTGTGAACACCCATTTCCATTCTTGATATATTAAAATAGCTTCGCTTCCCGATTTCGGCGACCCGGGAAATACGAATCCCCGCATCTCCCTTCCAAACGGGGGTGTTTTCTGACAGCGGTATGGTGACGTCATAAATTCTCATCTTCACCTCGGAAAAACCTTCGCAATTGTAATCCATCGTTTGATAGGAATTGAGAGCCGCGAACTTTATAATAAGAGAGTTATTAATTTGGTGAACCATGAGAAATGTATGTGTAATCGGCATCGCCCGGACAAAAATCAGCGAACACTGGGACAAATCTCTGAAAGAACTTGCCGGAGAAGCAGTTCTTTCTGCTATGCAGGATGCTGGAATCCAAAGCTTCGATGCGCTTTATGTGGGCAATATGATGGCTGCGGTTTCCAATAAACAGCAACAGCTCGGAACCTATATTGCCGATTGGGTGGGAGCCCGAGGGAAAGAAGCCCTCCGGTTTGAATCCGCCTGCAGTTCAGGTTCGGCCGCTTTCCGTTCTGCCCTGATGGCTGTTGCCTCTGGTGATATAGATTCTGCCGTAGTGGTCGGTGTTGAGAAGATGACGGATTCTCCCAATTCAGAGATCACAGCCGCGTTGGCTACGGCTGCTGACGCTGACTGGGAATCCACACAGGGAATTTCTTTTGTTGGTTTGAACGCCCTCATCATGCAACGGTATATGCATGAATATGGGTGGCGTCGGTTGGATTTCGCCGGGTTTTCAATTAACGCACACAAGAACGCCGTAAACAATCCTTTCGCCCGCCTTCGCTTCGAAATCTCAGAGGAACAGTTTGCAAATGCCGCTGTCATCTGCGATCCAATTACTTTAATGGATGCCTCCCCCATAGGGGACGGTGCGGCTGCGGCAGTGCTCATCCCCTATGATCATATATCCAGCTTCCCATCCAAAAAAGCAGTCCTGGTAGCGGGATCGGGGGCGGCCAGCGATAATATTGCTATCCATTCAAGAAAAGATCCCCTTTGGCTTTCTGCAGCGGAAAAGTCAGCCAAAGCCGCATACAGCCAAGCAGGAATTTCACCAGAAGATGTGGATTTCTTTGAATACCACGATGCATTCACCATTATGGCTGCGCTCTCAATGGAGGCAAGCGGATTCGTGGAAAGAGGTAAAGCGCCGGCTTTGGCAAACGACGGCAGCATATCATTGGATGGAAGCATACCTGTAGCCACATTGGGAGGATTAAAAGCGCGCGGACATCCCGTAGGCGCAACAGGTATGTACCAGATTATCGAAACCGTACAGCAACTGCGATATGAGGGTGGCAAGAACCAAGTTGATAACGCAAAAATAGGAATGGCACAGAACATTGGTGGAAGCGGATCCCACATCATCACCCACATCTTCAGGAATGTCTGATACGCTCCAAATACCAGCGGAAAAACTGAACCGGTACCGGGATTCAACCTTCAGGTTCAGGCCCGATTTAAGAATCAGCCAAAAAAATGAGGCCGTCCATTTTGTGAATGACCGCGGGTTTATTTTCTTCTGGCCTATCAGGAATATCCCCTTTCCGAGCCTGTGGGGAGCCGTTGCCGGCAACAGACCCGTGCCCAACAACCATGATGACCCCGGCCACGTTACCTGGCGTTGGAAAGATGAACTCCTTGGAAAGAATCGCTGGTATTACGCCAAGGTCCTTCGCGGTAAGAGTACGATTATATCCTTTGATGTGCTTCCTTTTTTTTATGCACTATCACCCAATTTCGGCTCTCCGGAGGAGGATATTCTAATCAGTTATCAGGATGGCAAATTATCTGCGGAAGAAAAAACCATCTTTGATGTTTTATCAAGAGAAGGTCCGCTGGATTCAGTCACACTGAGAAAACTCTCGGGCTTCTCCTCGGACCAGAATGCTTACCGTTTCAACCGGGCCCTGACCCTCCTTCAGCGAGATTTCAGAATCTGTCCAATAGGCACAGCAGAAGCGGGTGCTTGGAATTATGCCTTCGTATATGATGTCTTCCACCGCCAGTACCCACAAGTGCTTGATCAGACCAGAGAAATCACCGAGGTGAGAGCGCTTCAGGAAATTTTGATATTATCTTTCATCTCAATTGGCAGTGCTGATTTAACATTAATAAAAAAGCTGTTTCCCTACCCATCTTCTACCATTAAAAAAGCTTTATTTTCTCTGGTTGAGGATTCTTTTTTGATTTTTCCGACAAATATTGTGGGGGAGACAGGTGAATGGTATACAATTCATCATCTAATCGACCCCAAATAAATACCGATATGGAAAAAAAGAAAAACCAAAAAACACCTGAATGGCACCGCGATCTGGTGCTCATATCCAAAAACACATTTGTCTGGCTGGAACAATTAAGCAGAAAATATCAAAGAACCATATCTACCCTGGATCAAATTCCTGCTGATGAAATTGAATATTTGAAGTCATTTGGCATAAATGGCATCTGGCTGATTGGAATTTGGAAGCGAAGCCAGGCGTCTAGAAAAATAAAGGGAATGTACGGCAGAAAAAACCTGATTGCTTCCGCATACTCCATTTATGAATACAGCATTGCAGAAGAAATTGGCGGCGAAGATGCTTACGAAAAATTCAAGCAATTGGCGAACAGATATGATCTGCATGTGGGCTGTGATATGGTCCCGAACCATACCGGGATCGATGCCCCATGGGTAATCAACCACCCCGATTGGTTTATCAGCTCTGACAAAAAACTCAACGAGGAATGGACATACACTTCCGAAAACCTCAGCAGTTCGCCTGGCATAAAAATTCAACTGGAAGACGGTTATTACAATCAAACGAAAGCGGCTGAGATTTTTAAATATCAAAATATAAAAACGGGGGAAAAGAAATATATTTTTCACGGGAACGACGGAACGAGCATGCCCTGGAATGACACTGCCCAACTAAATTATTTAGTTGAAGATGTCCGCACAGCAATGAAAGAAGAAATCTTCAAAGCAGCCAAAAAATTTGAAATTATCCGCTTGGATGCAGCCATGACCCTTATCAAGAGGCATTTCAAACGGTTATGGTTCCCGGATAAGGACGGAAAAAACCATATTCCTTACAGAGATTCCTTCACCATGAGCCAGGAAGAATTCGACAGAAAAATGCCGGATGAGTTTTGGGCAGAAGTGATGAAGAAGCTTACTGTACATGTACCGGCCACCCTGATGCTTGCGGAGGCATTTTGGTTAATGGAGAGATATTTCGTCAAAGAATTAGGTATGCACCGTGTGTATAACAGTGCCTTCATGAACCAGCTTCGGGATGAGGATAATTCAGCGTTCCAAAATTATCTTTCCGAAATCCTGGATTCGGATCCTATTCTTCTTGAGAAATTTGTCAACTATATGACTACGCCGGATGAAGAAACCGCCATAAAGCAGTTTGGAAATTCAGATAAATATTTTGGTGTATGCGGTTTCATGGCCTCAATGCCCGGTCTACCGATGTTTGGGCACGGCCAGCTGGAAGGGTTCAGTGAAAAATATAGTATGGATCTTAAAAATCCTATAATGCAAGAGCTTCCTGACCAGCAGCTGATAAGTGATCATTATCGGTTAATTGCGCCGCTTTTAAAAAACCGCCACCGTTTTGCAGGATCAGATAATTTCAGATTGTTGAAATTCCAGCTGTCAAATGGAGAAAAGGACGATAACGTCTTTGTTTTCTCAAACCGGTTTCAAAATGAGCAGTCACTGGTCATTTTTAATAATCAGGATAAACAGATTCGAGGGACAATCGCACTTCCATCCCCCGGAAAAGAAATTTCCCATAAATCATTGGAAAATTCAGGTGACCTTTTTTCTTTGAAAGTTTTCAACAAAAATGATTGGACGCTTTCCTTATCTGAAATACGCACGAATCAATCAATCATCCTGGACCGGGACAAGCTTAAAAATCAGCTCCCATTTAAACTTGCTCCATATGAATTGCTGGTTTTTGATGTGAAGGGCAAGAAAATCAAGCAGGTTTCAGATAATCCAGGTGGACCATAAACCTTGCCGGAAGAATTTCAAAATTGCGCGGCATGGAATCAAGCGCACACGTCCTGTCAGTCGCTAATAGATCCAACCATTTGGTAGAAAGCGGATAAGCACGCCGGTACTGCTTGAACCATAAGTTGTACAGCCGCAGATAGGCGGGCGCGGTGGGTACCAGGACCCTCTTTCTCCTGATGATATTGCTGATCATTTTCAGAATACTTGGCAGGGTAAAGAATTCCCCTCCCCCAATTTCATATATCTTGTTGGGAAATATCTCTTGTTCGTGGATCAATAACAATATTGAAATCAGATCCTCCACCCACAAGGGCTGAAGAACAGTCTCTCCCGCAGGAATGGGCATCAGGATTGGTGCGTAACGGATGGCGGCTGCAAATTCTTCGGAAAAATGGTCATTTTTACCATAAACGTCTGTAAGGCGAAGAATTGTATATGCCAATCCGCTTTCCTGTATTTCATTCTCTGCAATTGCCTTAGCGCGCAGCACCGGATAGGAAGAAGTTTTATCAGAGCCAACCCGGCTGAGAAATAAAATTTTTTTGATATTAGCTGTTTTTGCAGAGTAAATGAGATTTTCTGTTCCTCCGACATCAACACTTTCAAAATCCGGATCGGGTCCGTTGTTTTCGGCTGTTGCAAAGTGATAGATGGAATCTACACCCTGCAATGCAGATCTCAAACCTTTTTCATCGCTCAAACTGCTCACAGCCACATCTAAGGAAATATTTTTGGGGATATTCGGAGAAATTCTGGAAGGTTTCAGCAGAATGCGGACGTTTTCTTTTAATTGCAGGAGTTTTTCGATAAAACGGGATCCAATAAAGCCCGTCCCTCCGGTTACCAGAATCATGCGAAGGATTATAGCAGAGCACTGATTGGTTGGTGGCATGCAACTTGTAACGCATATTACCAATACAACTATTTAACCAGTATGGAACACCAAACTCAAAAAAGCGGTATCGTTAGAAAGCGGGTTGGATTTCACTACTACCCGGATACATTTCACTACTCAGAAAGAGAAGCCAGGTTTTGGCCGAAAATTTTTGAAAGTCATGGAATTTATTGGGTGGTAATCGAAGCACCGCTGAATCGCGCAGTTCCGGAGAACTTCATTCGTGCGTTTACTGATAGAAGGATCCAGGTAGTGGTGGATTTCAGGATGGCAAATGATTTCGCCAAAGACCTATCTGGTTTAGAAACGCTTTTAAGCGCTTATGGCCGTTGGGGGGTCAGATACGCGCTTCTGAACCGAACGCCAAACAGCCGGGACTCATGGCCGGATAATCAATGGTCGCATCCAAAACTCGTCGAAAAATTTGCGGAAAGATTCCTAGAATTTTCTGAAATGGCCCTTTCAAGCAACATTCATCCGGTATTTCCTCCCCTGATGCCAGGAGGAGATTACTGGGATCTCGCATTTATTCAAAAAACATTTCAATTCATTCATGTTCACGCCTCGGATCGTGTAAAAAGCAATCTCGTCCTTTCCAGTTTTGGCTGGCATTTTGGCAGAGGATTGGATTGGGGCGTAGGCGGTCCGAAAATATGGAAATCGCCCAAACCATACCAAACCGAATCATCCGGCCAGAATCAGTTGGGATTCCGAAATTATGAATGGTATGCGGATATTGTTGAAAAAATTTTTCATCGGATACCGCCAATCATACTGCTGGAAAGCGGAATCAATGGTTTCCCACAAATAAATGGATCGGAAAACGGCCAACCTGATATTGAAAAACAAAGGCGGATTTACCAGTTATGCATAGATGAAAATGTCTTTATCGAAGGTGATTCTGAACGATTGATCCATCCTCTGCTCCCACAAGTCATTGCCAACATTTTTTACGTTCTCACTTCGGATTCCCAAGAATTTGCATCATACCGTTGGTTCACACAAAATGGCGAGAGATTATTAAGCGCCCAATCTGTATTTCTGGATATAACAGAATCATTGGAAAATCAAAATTTTGAAAAACAAAAAAAAACCGAAGATAATGGAAAGGGGAAAAAAGGGAAAGCGCTTTCTTTCAAAAATAGACGCTACATCCTCCTCAATGAGGTTTACAGGGAGAGTCTGCATCAATTCCTGGAATTACTTCATCCTTATTTGGAAAAATACAGGCCTTTAATCGGTTTTTCCAAAGAGGAGGCGGCTGAATCTGCATATATCATCGCATTGGAGCCGGGGGGAATGATGGACATCGAAAAAACGGTTTTTCTTCAAAGAAGTGGAAATCTCCTGAGGACTATTGCTCCGGACGAAATCCCCTTGCTAATCGAAGAGGTTGAAAATGATAGATAACACAAACTTGAAATCCAGTGAAAAAGATATAAAAGTGATTGGACTTGGCGGTGCTGGATGTAACACGGTAGATCGACTCTTTAGTCTTGACCTGAATGATGTCGAGTTGATCGCGGCCAATACAGACAAACAGTCTCTACTAAGCACAAGAGCTCATAAGAAAATTATTCTTGGCCCTGACTTGACAGGTGGGCTTGGTTCTGGAGGAAACCCGTTGATCGGTCAGAAAGCCGCCGAAGAGAGCTTCCGTGAACTCATATCCGCTATCAAAGGATCTCGGCTTGTTTTTCTGACTGCCGGTATGGGTGGAGGAACAGGTTCCGGCGCAATCCAGATCGCCGCTCGAATTGCTAAATCTCTGGATGTCCTTACAATTTCCGTC
>CAYPPV010000045.1:0-10071 GCA_964412705.1 uncultured Pelolinea sp.
ATCCAGGTCCCATCTGAACTTGAGATTGTTAATCCGGAACTGTTCCTTTTCACTGTAGATGACCCCAAAACACAATTGACCATCGACTTCACAGTGGAGCGGGGTAGGGGATATTGGCCGGCTGATGAGCGCAACCAGAATTTGCCCATTGGAGAACTTCCTGTCGATGCGATTTTCAGTCCTGTCCGGCGAGTAAATTTTGAGGTCGGAAGCGCACGGGTAGGCCAGAGTACGAATTATGACAGACTAGTATTTGAAATATGGACAGACGGAACCATTTCCCCTGAAAACGCTCTTGCTCAAGCCGGAAAAATATTAATTGAACAATTCAGGATGATTGCGGGTGTGAAAGAGGAACTTCTGGAACCGGAGGAAGAACCGGAAGAAGCACCTAAACAGGTCAAGGTAGAGAACGCGGATATGCCAATAGAAAACCTCGACCTTTCAGTGCGTGTGTTTAATTCTCTCAAACGCACTGGAGTTGCTACGGTGGGAGATGTCCTTGAGCTCCTGGAAAAAGGAGAAGAGGCCGTAATGTCAATCAGAAATTTTGGAGAAAAGAGCCTTGACGAACTGCAGGAAAAAATGCAGGACAAAGGTTTCCTTGCTAAAGAAGAAAATGAAGAGGAAAGCGAGACGGAGTAGAGAGCATGCGGCATAAAGTATCAGGATTCCAGTTAAACCGCAAAAATGGTCACAGGAACGCTTTAAGGCGGAATCTGATTATTGATCTGTTTCAAAATAACCGGATTAAGACAACCAAAGCAAAAGCAAGGTCTATCAGGAGTGAAGCAGAGAAATTAATTACACTGGCAAAGAATAGCTCACAAGGTTCGGATATAGACAAGGTAAACGCAAGAAGATTGGCGGCGGCGGCTTTGGCGAATCCGGATGCTGTCAGATTGTTGTTTGACAATATTGCTCCAAGGTTTGAGAACCGTCCCGGGGGCTATACAAGGATGTTCAAGCTTGGTATACGTGGCGGTGATTCTGCAGAAATGGTTCTGCTTGAATTGGTAGAAGAATAATCCGCCGGTACGCCGGTTGGAATGGCACCTTACAAAATTACTATCGCGTATGACGGCACTGATTTTTTCGGTTTTCAGCGCCAGTCCAGTGAACGGACAGTTCAGCTTGAACTGGAAAACGCTCTTCAAGCGTTGGGATGGACGGGCAAATCAATCCTGTTTTCAGGACGGACCGATAAGGGCGTGCACGCTGAAGGGCAAGTGATTGCCTTTGATCTTGATTGGTCTCATAATGAATACGATCTTGTTAAAGCATTGAATGACTATCTTCCGTCAGATGTGGCTGCAGTAACCGCTGAAAAGGTCAGCGAAAGCTTTCACCCGCGATTTGATGCCAGCTTGAGATGCTACCGGTATCAAATTTATAATTCTTTCATCCGCAATCCATTGCTGGAAAGATATTACTGGAGAGTATGGCCTGAACCAAAGCAAGAGATTTTGAAAAAAGCAGCCTCTCTAATTTTAGGCAAACATGATTTTCGGAGATTCGGGAAGCCGCCTGATGAAGGAACAACCACTGTCAGGACGATTGAAAAATCTGAATGGGAAATATCCGACGACGGATACCTGACATACCGAATCAGTTCAAAAGCATTTTTGTATCATATGGTACGAAGAATTGTCTTCCTGCTGGTCAGGATAGCCCAGGGTAGGATTGAACTGACTGATCTTGCGGATGGTATAAAAGACGGTAAGGATCTGCCAGCGGGAATTGCTCCCGCCAACGGATTATTTTTAGAAAAAATAATTTATTAATTATTAATTGGAGTAAGAAATAGTGGAAAAGACATATGTAATAAAAGGACAGGAAGAATCGAAATGGTTCCTGGTGGATGCCAAGGGTCAGAATCTGGGAAGGTTGGCTTCAACGGTTTCTTCCATCTTGTTGGGAAAACATAAACCGACTTTCACACCCGGCGTAGCCATGGGTGATTTTGTGGTTGTTATTAACGCGAAAGATATTCAGGTTAATCCCACACGGGTAAAAGAAAAAGTGTATTACCGGCATTCAAATTATCCGGGAGGATTGAAAGCAGTATCGTACCCTCATATGCTTGAGGATAATCCAGAAAGGATTATTCGCTTTGCGGTGAAGGGTATGCTTCCCCATAACAAACACGGTAGAAAGCTCTTGGGCAGGTTGAAAATATATGCCGGACCCGAACACCCCCATCAGGGTCAAAAACCAGAGCAATTGAAAATTTAAATGATTTTTTGGAGTATATAAAATATGGCAGAACAGTATTATGAAGGAATCGGAAGGCGAAAAGAAAGTACCGCACGGGTTCGTATAACTACCGGTGAGGGTTTGTTCTTAGTGAATAATAAAAATTTACAGGATTATTTCACCCGTTATGGCGATGTGGATGCTATTCTGGAACCTTTTAAGAGCACGGGAGAAAACCAATCGGAATATTCTGTTTCCGTTATTGTTAAAGGCGGCGGCGTAACCGGCCAAACAGAAGCCGTACAGCTAGGATTGGCGCGCGCCCTTGTTGAATTGAATCCCGACTACACAGCGGCACTCAGAAGTGATAACTTGCTTACGAGGGATCCACGCATAAAGGAAAGAAAGCAACCCGGTCTCAAGCGGGCAAGGAAAGCGCCTACATATACAAAACGCTGAAATCCTGCTTATCTTATACACTATTTTGATTGAATAAATACTACCCACCTCCAATTGAGGTGGGTAGTATAATTTTTCAGCAATTGCGTCAAGGATAACAATGAAAATTGGTGAATTTTTTGAAGTAATAGAATTCTTAGGCATCGAACCCGAGCGATCCATACGGTTGATAAAGGGAAATGATCTCGAAAAATCTTATTCATTAGCCCACAGCATCAATGAATACGCCTTATATGGTTTTGAAACCCGCAGCATCGAAATTGAAAAGGTACTGGATTTGGTAAAAACAGATTACAACGGAGAATATCAGTTTTGGTTGGTAAAAAAAGGAGAGAGGGGTTGGAAGAAAGAAAAGATATCGCTGAACAATCACGATAAGATAACTATTGAAAGTGCTCATTTCTTTTTATTTTTTAAACCGCAAAAAACGAATTCGGGATTTCTTGGATTCAAGGAATTAATATCCCACCTCAGGTCCCCCGAGGGTTGTCCCTGGGACAGGAAACAGGATCACAAGTCCCTGCGGACGAACCTGATAGAAGAAACATATGAAGTGATCGATGCAATCGATCTCGGAAACCCCACAGCATTACAGGAGGAACTTGGGGACCTTCTCCTCCAGGTTGTACTGCATGCCCAGATCGCATCGGAAAAAAATAATTTCACCATTTTTGATGTAATTGAAGGCATCCATAATAAAATCGTTTACCGCCATCCACATGTATTCCAGGACTGGGAGGTTGATGGAGTGAAAGGCGTTATTCATAACTGGGAAATCCTGAAAGCGGAAGAGAAAGCAAACAAGGATTTGATCAGTGAAAAAGAAGATCACAGCATATTGGAAAGCATTCCCCGGAATTTACCCGCTTTATCATTAGCCCAAAAATACCAGGAACGCGCTGCGCGGGTTGGATTTGATTGGCCGGAAATCGAACCGGTATTTAATAAAGTGCACGAAGAATTGGGTGAATTGAGACAAGCTGAAGGGTCAGATTTTATCGAGTCAGAGCTGGGAGACCTGCTCTTTGCTGTGGTCAACCTCGTCCGATGGTATGGATTTGACGCAGAAAGCATCCTGCGGCAGATGAGTAAAAGGTTCCTTACCCGGTTCCAGTACATTGAAAAAGTAACGAAAAACCGGGGTAAGAAACTGACTGACCTCACCCTGGATGAAATGAATCAACTCTGGGAAGCTTCTAAAGAATTGGAAACTAAATCGGCTCAAACCGGGCAGTAAAATGCCTTAACGATTTTGGCGCCTTAACGATTTTGAATCCTTTGTAAGATTCTTTATTCTCCTTTATTTTCCCAATTATATTGGCTACGTATTGCATGTGGCTCTGGGTGTAAACACGCCTGGGTATAGCCAGCCTTACAAGCTCCAGTTTAGGAAACACAGTTTTCCCGGTCTCAGGGTCTTCGTGCGCAAACATCACTGAGCCGATTTCAACTCCACGGATGCCGCCTTCAAGATAAATGGCTGCGGTTAATGCTTGACCTGGAAATTCTTTCTGGGGGATATGAGAAAGCAGGGTGCCAGCATCCAGGTATACAGCATGGCCCCCAGGAGGTTCAATTATCGGGATTCCAAATTCACGGATGAGGTTGCCAAGAAAAGCTGTTTGTCCGATTCGATATTTCAGATAATTTTCGTCAAGACCCTCTCTCAAGCCAACAGCGAGCGCATCCAGATCGCGGCCAGCCAAACCTCCATAAGTAGGGAAACCCTCGCGAAGGATCAATTCATTGCACACTTTTTCGTAGAGTTTTTCATCTCGCATCGCCAGGAAACCGCCAATATTGACAATGGCATCCTTTTTTGCGCTCATCCATGCACCATCAGCATATTTAAAGATTTCCCGGGCAATTTCAATTGGTTCTTTGTCTGCATATCCTTTTTCTCTCAGTTTGATGAAATAACAGTTCTCTGCAAATCTGCAGGCATCAATAAAGAAAGGAATATCGTAATTATGGTAAGTTTCAGCCACTTCTTTAATATTTTTGAGTGATACCGGTTGTCCGCCCCCAGCGTTATTTGTGATGGTGATGCAGCCAAAAGGGATGTTCTCTTTTCCTCTCTCTTGTATGAATTCCTCGAGCTTTTGAATATCCATATTGCCTTTGAAGGGGTCATCAGCTTCGATATCAAATGCTCTGTCATTGACCAGGTTTATTGGTTCGCCCCCTCTTGCGCGGATATTGGCATCGGTGGTGTCGAAATGCATATTCGAGGGAATAAAGCAGTCTTCAGTAATAAATATTGACGAGAGAATATTTTCTGCAGCGCGTCCCTGATGGGTGGGGACAAAATATGGAAATCCAAAAATATCAGATATCGTTTCTTTCAAGTGAAAAAAAGATTTTGCGCCAGCATAGGATTCATCACCTTCCATCATCGCAGCCCATTGGCTCTGGCTCATGGCGCCGGTTCCAGAATCGGTCAGCATGTCAATATAAACATCTGCCGATGGAATGGCGAAAAGGTTGTATCCAGCGCGAGTAAGGGCTTCTTTTCTTTCGTCTCGGGATGGCAGTCTGATAGGCTCTACCATTTTGATACGGAAAGGTTCTGCAGGGTGAAAAGGCATGTGGTTTCCTCCAAATTAATATGATGAAATAGTTTATCATTGAAAATCGGCTTGTTTAAGAATGAAATGGATAATTCGAAAAATTCCGGGAAATCAATTCTTCGCTTTGTATTTCTACTCATAACATTGATTCTTATCGTGTGGGCATTCTGGCCTGAACGCAGGACGATTGAAAAAGTTCCCTTGAAAATCACGAGCCAGAATGGCCTCGATTCATCAGATGAGTTCCAATTGATTAATCAGTTAAATGAATACCAGGTGGTGATTAATTCCCCTGTCTCGATCGAAATGAAAGAAATGGAAAACATCGTCATTTTATTGGAAAAAACTTCGCAAGCAGAAGGAGTAATCGATGGATTGGGGAATTATACTGATGGAACTCTTGCCATAGAGATTAGTATAAAAATGCCGAATGCCGAAATCAGACCCGGGACGGAAATCATTGAACCATTTATTGGTCAAGACGCACAAATTTTTATTTTTAATATTTCTGCTATGAATTCAGGCGATTATTTAAGCGGAAATGTATGGGTTTATATGCTGATTTATGATTCAGAAGATCAGCTTATCGAACGGTTTCCACTTCTTGTTTTCCCGATGCAGATTAGATTAGTGCAATTCTGGCAGTTAAATCCGCAAACCCTTAAGATATTTTTTGCAGGTATATTCTTATTCCTATTTCTTTTTTTCCATTAGATCTTTCTCGCCAACCCGGATGATATAATCACCGGTCATGAATGAAAACCTAGATTCAAATCCCAACCGCCAAAGAAAAAATATTATTTGGGAAATCGCCCCAGTCTATGGGAAAATTGCAGTTATTACATTTTTTACTGCACTGATTTCGATTTTTATTGGATATTGGATAGACAGAATCTATAAGACCTACCCTCTTTTCATTATTCTCGTTCTGGTTATCAGTATCCCCCTTGAATTTTGGATAAATTTAAAAATATTACGGCAATCCATTGAGAAAAATACAGATGATCATCCAGAGTCAAATAAGTAAATGGAATGAAGTCGATGCTTTTGAAGGACTTAATTGAGCATTCAGGCGTTTCCCCGGTTGGCGAAATTAACCGACCAGGTGTTTCTATTAGCGGTATTGCCTATGACAGCCGCACAGTAAAAGCAGGAGATTTATTTTTTGCCATAAAGGGTGAGAATTTCGATGGGCATGATTTTATTGCTGATGCCATAAAGAGGGGAGCATCGGCAGTGATTGGAAGAAAAAGACTTCCCCCTTTGAAAGTCCCATATTTTATCTGCGCTGACCCAAGAAGAGAATTGGCGTATTTATCTGCCGGATTCTACGGCAATCCAGCGAAGGATTTGACTGTTATCGGGGTAACCGGCACGGACGGAAAAACAACTACTGTAAACCTGATATTCCGCATGTTGGTGGAAAACAATATACCGGCTGGCATGATTTCAACTGTGAATGCCGTAATAGGCGATGAGGTTTTAGATACCGGGTTTCACGTCACTACGCCTGAATCCCCCCAGATTCAGAAGTACCTCAAATTAATGGTAGATAAAGGACTGACCCACGTCGTGCTTGAAGCGACATCTCATGGACTGGTTCAGGAGCGGGTGACTGCGTGCGAATTTGATGTGGCGGTGATCACAAACATTACTCATGAGCATCTCGATTACCACAAGGATTATGCTGGTTATTTTGATGCGAAGTTTCGGTTGGTGAGGGAATTGATCGAAACAAAGAATAAAGAAAAAGGTAACCACTATGCGCTCGTATTCAATAGGGATGACCGTTCTTTTGGGGAAATTGATAAACGCCTAAAAGAACCCAAATTCCAAAAAATAGAAAAATTCACATACGGCATAGAAAATTCCGAAAACGATTATACAGCTTCCAATATCCATTTATCAGGAGAAGGAATTCAGTTTGATTTGAACCACTCAGGAAAAACCTTGCCAATACAAGCATTTATCCACGGCGAATACAATGCCTATAATATTTTGGCGGCGATAACAGCCGTCTCGGGCGCTTTGGGATTGGACCTTGGAATGACAGTCAATGCGGTAAGCAAGTTTACGGGTGTCCCGGGCAGAATGGAATCGATTGAAATGGGACAGAATTTCCAAGCGATTGTTGATTTTGCACACACGCCATATGCTCTTAAGATGGCATTGGAAACCACCAGGAAGATGACGGATAAACGTGTCATAATCGTGTTTGGATCAGCTGGATTGAGAGATAGGGAGAAGCGCCGAATGATGGCAGCTGTTTCTGCCGAAATGGCAGATATCACAATACTCACAGCAGAAGATCCACGCACGGAAAATCTTTATTATATATTGAATGAAATGCGCAAAGAGGGAATTAACAGGGGAGCGGTTGAGAATAAAACTTTATTCACCATTCCCGACCGGGGTGATGCGATTCGAAAAGCGGTAAGCCTTGCCGAGGAGGGTGATATTGTTCTGGCGTGCGGGAAAGGGCATGAACAATCCATGTGCTTTGGAACGGTTGAATATCCGTGGGATGACCGGACGGCGATGCGCGCAGCTCTAGCCGAATTATTGGGGCAGAAAGATGGTCCGAAAATGCCCTATCTCCCAACACAGGAATAAAAAAGCCGGGTTACTTAACCGGCTTTTTTAGGGATATTCTCTTTGGGTAAACGTTTTAATTTCGTCTCCTGCTCCCGCTATGGCTTTTTCTACCGGAGCTCTTTCTGGGCTGGTCTTGCTCTCTTGCTTCCTCAACTGTCCAGCCCTCCAGAACTGCCTGCCTGGATAGGCGGATTTTGCCTTCCCTGTCGATATCCGTGATCATGACAGTAATCTCATCTCCAACCTGTGCGATATCTTCTACCTTGTTGACTCTTTCTGTATCTAGCTGGGAGATGTGTACCATGCCGTCTGTGCCAGGAAGGATTTCGATGAACGCACCGTAGTTGGTTGTGCGGACTACCTTTCCAGTATAGATTCTCCCAACCACGGGGCTTTCAGTGAGGCGTTCAATCTGCTCGCGGGCTTTATCTTCATTTTCCTTATCCGTGGCTGCAATGTAGACCGTTCCGTCTTCAGCGACATCAACTTTGGTATCAGTTTCTTCTTGGATGGCACGTATCGTTTTGCCGCCTGGGCCGATAATCGCGCCGATTTTCTCAACCGGAATTTTTATGGTTGCAATACGCGGCACAAAGGGCTTCAGGTCCTTATGGGGTTCGGAAATCACCTCGCAAATTTTATCGATGATGTAAAGACGTGCTTCTTTTGCCTGTGCAAGTGCTTCTTCCATAATCTGGGGCGTAATTCCCTTGATTTTGATATCCATTTGAAGGGCGGTGATGCCCTCTCTGGTTCCGGCCACCTTGAAATCCATATCACCAAGATGGTCTTCTAAGCCAAGGATATCGGTCAAAATTTTATAATTTTCACCTTCCTTGATAAGCCCCATTGCGATTCCGGCTACTGGTGATTTGATCGGAACACCAGTGTCCATCAGAGCTAGCGTTGATCCGCATACTGAAGCCATAGAAGTGGATCCATTGGATGACATAACCTCGGATACAAGGCGCATTGTATAGGGAAAATCTTTTTCATCAGGTAGTACCGGATCCAATGCCCTTTCTGCAAGTGCGCCGTGCCCGACCTCCCGCCTTGAGCGATAGATGCGTTTCACTTCGCCTGTGGAGAATGGCGGGAAATTGTAATGATGCATGTACCTTTTGGATTCTTCAGGTGAGAGTGTGTCAAGTTCCTGCGCCTCCTTGGGAGTTCCAAGCGTCGCAAGTGTGAACACCTGTGTTTCACCCCTGGTGAATATTCCAGAGCCGTGAGCGCGCGGGCTCGTGCCGATTTCGCACCAGATATCCCGGATTTCACTCGTTTCTCTTCCATCCGGGCGGATTCCCTTATTGATGATTCTTTCGCGCACAATTCTTCTATATGCTGAATCGAAGGCTTCCTTCACATCGGGCTTTTTTTCTTCATCGTCACCGGCCAATTCATTGATAATGTCCTCACGGATTTCGTCAATACCGCCGTAGAGATTTTCTTTCTCATAGGGCTGGTCTAATAAGGTGTTGATTCGGTCATGGCTTTGTTCATAGATCGTATTTACGAGATCTTCATCAATGGATTTAACCTCAACCTCACGTTTTTCTTTGCCGACTTCAGCCCTCATTTCTTCCTGAAGATCAACAATCGGAATGATGCCCTTGTGTGCAAAGGTGATTGCATCGATCATGACATCTTCAGCAATTTCTTTAGACCCGGATTCAACCATTAATATCGCATCTTTCGTGCCGGCGACGCGCAGGTCCAGATCTGAATACTCCATTTCATCGTAGTTGGGATTGATAACAAATTCACCATCGATCCTGCCGACCCGGACCGCCCCAATAGGTCCAGCCCATGGGATGTCTGAAATGTGAAGCGCGGCAGAGGCCGCATTCACCGCTAGAATATCGAGAGGAGTCTCGCGATCTGCTGAGAGTGAATAGATGATGATCTGCACTTCATTGCGTATTTTTTTATTGAACAGCGGTCTAATGGGCCGATCTGCCAGCCTTGCGATTAGTATCGCCTCGTCGCTTGGGCGTCCTTCTCTTCGGAAAAATGAGCCGGGTATACGGCCTCCGGCATAAAGGCGTTCCTCGTAGTCAATGCTCAAGGGTAAAAAATCAATCCCCTCGCGTGCATTTTCTGACATCACTGCGGATGCAAAAAGCATTGCATCCCCAACGCGTACAGTTAATGAACCGTTCGCCTGACCAGCAAGTTTTCCGGTTTCAAATGTAATTTTTTGGTTTCCAACAGTTGTTTAAAACTCTTTTCCCTGTTTTTGCATATTCCC
>CAYPPV010000046.1:0-10006 GCA_964412705.1 uncultured Pelolinea sp.
CAGGGAAAAAAGGTGTGAAGGGCTCTACCCGGCTCATGGCGCAGAAGCGCAGATTGGTGAACCCGTCCGGAGAAATCCTTGCGTTCTCAACAATGACTTTCGCGCAAGCCTTGACCGCCGGCATGGAAATTCCCTTGGCATGATGCGACAGGAATGCATTCACGAAAACATTTTCCGTATTTGCCAGAATCTCAGGGATTACTTCATATTCATCCGGGTGGGTTAACCTGGCCGGCCCGATGCTCAGATAATTGAAACCGGCATCTGCCGATTCTTCCTCTAGTTCTCTAATCCGGTCAATGCGGTTGGCTGGAGTGCTGTAGAGACCAAAAGACGTGGTTGCTAGGCGGGCAGTCTGCACTTCCCAACCCGTTTTTTTGATTTCCTCTTTGCAAAAATTTGACAGGTCCTTTAATTGTTGCAATTTCCGGCCAAAACCTGGCTGGTTTGGGTTGGTGAAGCATGTGATGGAACGGATTCTCATATTACTGACCTCTGCCTGGTAATTTCGTACATCAGGATACCCGCCGCGACAGCTGCGTTGAATGACTCGGCGTCACCCTGCATGGGAATGAAGATATTCTTTTCAGTAATTTTCCGGATGCTTTTCCCCGCTCCCTCCGCTTCACTGCCGATGATTAGGCAAAGCGGGGCAGTGAGATCGGCATCCCAGCACGGCTGGCCGTTCTGCAGATCCGCAAGCAGGATAAGGAGGGGGGGGCGCCTGTGTATTTTGCAGAAAATCTGAATTTCCTGCGGCTCCATTGTACGGATCGGCAAATTGAAATGCGCACCCATGCCGGCCCGCACCACCTTGGGTGAAAATGCGTCCGCGCACTGCGGCGTGAGTAAGGTGGCCTGAAATCCGGCTGCCCAGGCGGAGCGCAGAATGGTCCCAAGATTGCCGGGATCGCGGATGTCATCCAGGGCCAAAACTGGATCAGGGTTCCTGGGAATCTCAAGATGGGGTGTTTTGAGGATCATCAGAATCCCCTGGGAAGTCCTGGTGTTTGAAACGCGGTTAAGCAGGCTGGATTCCACCTCTTCGATTTGGTTGTTTGACGAATCAAGATTTGCAACCAGGTTCTTCCCACGATCCGAGAGCGCGCTGCTGTATAGGATAATTTCTGGTACCAAACCGGCATGGATTGCTTCTTCTGCTAGGCGGATGCCCTCCACAACAAATCTGTTTATGGCGGTCCGCTCTTTCTTTGAAGAAAGAAGAGCACGCGCCAATTTGATTTTAGAATTCTGGGCAGAAGTGATCATTTCTCAGCTTTCCGCTTTGAAAACCCTTTCAAACTCTTGGTTAAAAACATCCAATGAACGCTCATCAAACAAAACGATTTGCACTGTTTTTACCGAAGATTCAGGATAATGCTGGTAGAACTTCCTGATCGTTTCCATGAATATTTCTGCGGCGCGGTCAATAGGAAAACCGAATATACCGGTGGATATGGCTGGAAAGGCGATGGAGTTGAGCCCCAATTCCTCTGCCCGCAAGAGACTGCCCTCAACCGCATCCGAAAGCTTCCGGTCTGCATCCTCTTCGCCCTTAACCGGGCCAACGGCATGAATCACGTATTTGCAGTTGAGTTCCCCGCCCGCAGTATATGCCGGCCGGTCATGCTTAACGGGGCCATGCTCCTGAACCCAGCGCCTGCTTTCTTCCTGGATAACGGAGCCGCCCTTCCTGGCGATGGCAGCGGCCACACCGCCCCCATGCTGAAGATGTTTGTTGGCAGCGTTGACAATGCCGTCAGCTTCAACCTCTGTAATATCCCCCCGGGAAATGACCACTTCCTGTCCTGATGTGAGCATTTTTGTGTTGATAATATCTGCCATTAGAATCACCCCACAGGTTATTGTAATAGAAAAAGGACAGCAAAGCGCTGCCCTTTCAAATTATGGAAATGAATTCTTACAGTTCCGTTTTGGCTTTTTCTACTATTGCCGCGAACGCGTTTGGATCGCGCACCGCCATGTCAGCCAGCATCTTGCGGTTGAGCTGTATGTTCGCCTGCTTCATCCCGTAAATAAACCTGCTGTAGCTGAGACCGTTGGCGCGTGATGCGGCATTGATGCGAGTGATCCACAGTTTGCGCAGATCGCGCTTTCGGTTTCTCCGGTCGCGGTATGCGTACCAGAGGCTCTTCAACATGGTCTCGTTTGCGCGCCTGAAAAGGCGGCTGCGTGTGCCGAAATTCCCCTTGTTGTATTTGATTACTTTTTTATGCCTTAGATGGGTTGATGGTCCACCTTTTACTCTTGCCATTTCTGCTCCTCTGCGGACCCCTGGGCGCCGGCCGAAGCCAGTTGTGTGCGCCCAACAGCCGCACTAAAATTATTTATTATGGGTTTTTTTTAGGTAGGGCGCCAGGCGCCTGACTTTTTTCTGGTACTTTTCGCCCTTAACAGGCAGCATTTCATCCAGCTGGTTCTTCACGCGGTCTGATTTTTTCCTTCTCAGGTGGCTTTTCCCGCCCTTGGTGCGGACGAGTTTGCCGGATCCGGTTACGCGGAAGCGCTTAGATGTCGCTTTATGCGTTTTAAGTTTGTATTTTCCTGTTTTATTTTTTTTCGGCACGTTTTACTCCTTGCAACTACAATTTACTTATAATAAAAAATATCGCTTGTTAAGCGACTTTTCATTATAACAGAAAATCCATTTTTGGAAGTCCGCCGGAAGGGATTCTATTACGAAATTGAAACTTGAAAATTCTTTAATATCAGGAAGAAGCGGCTTCTTTCTGTTTTTCTTTCTCTTTGATCTTTGACCTGGAAGTGTCCGGCGCAAGAACCAGCATCATCGAGCGGCCTTCCATGGAAGGTGCCGTTTCAACCTTTGAAATATCTTTCAGTTCTTCCGCAATTTCACGCAGGTCTTCCAGCGCAATTTCAGGATATGTCACCTCACGCCCCCTGAAACGGATGGTGACCTTTACTTTCATGCCATCTTCCAGCCACCGGCGCGCATCCCTTACCTTGAAATTCCGGTGGTGTTCATTGGTCTTTGGCCTCAAGCGGATCTCTTTGACATCGATCTTGGTTTGGGATTTCCTGGCCTGGCGTTCTTTCTTGGCCTGTTCAAACAGGAATTTCCCCAAATCCATAACCTTGCATACGGGCGGGTTGGCTGAAGGCGCCACCTCTACCAGATCGAGGTCGGCATCCCTCGCAGCTTGAAATGCTTTTTCAATCGGAACGACTCCTATATTTTCCCCCTTTTCGTCAATCAGTCTCACTTTCGAGGCCCTTATCTCCTGGTTTGATCTTACGTTAGATGATGTACTGATGATTTGCTCCTTTTCAATATTTTGATTATGATTTTACCTTATTTGTAAATCCATCGTTGATTTACAATTATATATAAAAAGGGTCTGCAAGACAGCCGCAGACCCTTTTTGTTCATACTTTTTCCTTTATGTCCTTTTTTGCGATGGATATAAATTCATCCAGAGGCATGGCGCCTGGATTCTCTCCTGAGCGGTAGCGCAGCGCCACCTGGCCGGATTCCATTTCGCGATCTCCAATAACAAGCATATAGGGAATTTTATCATTCTGCGCATTGCGGATTTTCGCGTTCATGCGGTCACCGCTGTCGTCCAACTCCGCCCGGATTCCTTCCGCTTTTAGCTTATTGACCACCTCAGCGGCATATTCATTGTGCCTGTCCGCAATCGGGATTGCCACTGCCTGGACGGGTGCCAACCAGACCGGGAATGCTCCGCCGTAGTGTTCAATCAGGATGCCGAAGAAGCGTTCCATACTGCCCATCAGCGCCCGATGGATCATATAAGGCCGGTGCTGCTGGCCATCCTCCCCGACATATGTCAGGTTAAATCGGTCAGGCATGTTGAAGTCAAACTGATTCGTTGAAAGCTGCCATTCCCTGCCAATCGCATCCTTGACTTTTAAGTCGATTTTTGGACCATAAAAGGCACCGCCGCCCTGGTCGACCTCATAATCCAGTTTGGAGCGGTTTAGGGAAGCCCGCAGGGCTTCTTCCGCTTCCCGCCAGCGTGATTCCTCGCCGACCGCTTTTTCCGGCCGGGTGCCCAGATAAGCCTTGAACTCCGAGAACCCGAATGACCGCAGGATGTGCAGGCAGAAATTGAGCACAAAATCAATTTCACCCGGCATCTGTTCCGGGGTGCAGAAGTGGTGGGCGTCATCCTGGGTGAATCCGCGCACTCTCAGCAGACCGTGCAGGACACCGCTGCGTTCATAGCGGTACACAGTACCCATCTCCGCCAGACGCATGGGAAGTTCGCGGTATGATCGCAGGCTGCTGTTGTAGATATGCAGGTGAAAGGGGCAGTTCATCGGTTTGAGGTAGTACTGCTGTCCCTCAATATCAATGGGCGCGTACATATTTTCCTTATAGAAATCAAGGTGCCCGCTTGTTTCCCAGAGAGATGATTTACCGATATGGGGTGTGTAAACAAACTCGTAACCGACTTTGTCATGCTCCTCTGTCCAGAATTTTTCTATGATCTTGCGTATCCTGGCTCCCTTTGGGTGCCAAAGGATCAGCCCGGCACCTACCTCGTCCACGGAACTGAATAAATCAAGCTCTTTTCCCAGTTTGCGGTGGTCCCTTTTTTTGGCCTCCTCCAGCAGGTTCAGGTAGTTATCCAGCTCTTTCTTGGTCTGCCAGACCGTGCCGTATATGCGCTGCAGCATGGCGTTATTTTCATCCCCGCGCCAATAGGCACCCGCTACATTGAGCAGTTTGAATGCGTCCGGGTTGATCTCGGCGGTGTTTTCCACATGGGGGCCGCGGCATAAATCAACAAAATCGTCATGCCGGTAGATGCTGATCTCCAGCTTTTCCGAAATAGCGTGACCGTGTTCGTCCTGGGTGCCTGATTCTAGGTCATCGATCAGTTCAATTTTGTAGGGCTGGTCCTTGAAAATCTTGCGCGCCTTTTTGGCATCAACGATTTCTTTTTCAAAGTCATAGCCGCCTTTAATATTTTCACGCATTTTGGCTTCAATGGTTTTCAGGTCATCCGGGATCAGCGGCCGCGGCAGGTCAAAATCGTAGTAAAAACCATCCTCGATTGCCGGGCCGATGGCAAATTTGGCATCTGGGAACATTTCCAGGACGGCCTGAGCCATGACATGCGCGGTGGAATGCCGCAGCCGGAAAAGCTGCGATTCCTCGTATTTCTCTTTCATTTTTTCTGGCATTTCTTACCTCCATCCTTTTTAACAAACAACCGCCCCGGTCTGGGGCGGGAGTCAGGCTCTCGCGGTTCCACCCAGTTTGGCTGAAATTCCTCAGCCCACTCGGAGCGACCGGTAACGGGGTCTGCCGTTTTCCTTAATCAAGAGGTTTACCCTTTTTCAGGATTAAGCTCGCAGGCGGTTTTTGCGGGTCTGTCCCACTGGCGGCTCTCAGCCAAGGCCGCTTTTTCTGTGCGGGCGGGACCGGCTACTCTTCCTGGTCATTGCCTTTCGGTTTTGATGGGCGGTATAGGGCTCGAACCTACGACCTTTGCGATGTCAACGCAACGCTCTAACCAACTGAGCTAACCGCCCGTGGATATCTATTATATCCAAATCATTTTGGTTTGGCAATAAGCATTGCCTTTTATCCATATTTGGGGATTTCAGGAATTTTGGGTTAAAGATAGATTAAATATCTTTTAATTCTATTGGTTTTTTGCAATATTATGGATACAATCAAAGAAAAGGAGGTAGCAT
The DNA here is from genome assembly GCA_964412705.1 of uncultured Pelolinea sp. Lineage (GTDB taxonomy): Bacteria > Chloroflexota > Anaerolineae > Anaerolineales > Anaerolineaceae > Pelolinea. Next base: position 5,713 of record CAYPPV010000046.1, read on the forward strand.
GCCTGATATATTCGGTTTTGGTTTTTGTCTGATCCCCGTTGTATTGCTGGCGGCTTTTGTTGTATTTGCCGGACTGCGCACACTTTACCAGTATGAGCGAGGTGTGGTTTTCACGCTCGGAAAATTTTCCAATGTACGCGATCCCGGGCTGACCTTCATCGTTCCGGTTATACAAAGCATGCGCAAGGTGGACATGCGCATTAAAACAGCGGAAGTGCCGCGACAGGAAGTGATCACCAAGGATAATATTCCCGTCCTGGTGAATGCTGTTGTTTATTTCAGGGTAATTAATCCTGAAACGGTGATTGTTGAAATTGAGGATTATATTTTCGCCATCAGGCAGTACACCCAGGCCGCGCTGCGCGATGTGATTGGCAACAGCGACCTGGATTTCGTGCTGCAGGAACGTGAAAAGGTGGCTGGAAATATTAAAGAGATTGTTGATTCGGAGACATCGGAATGGGGCGTGGATGTGGAATCTATCAAAATCCAGGAAGTGGAACTGCCAGCTGAAATGAAACGCGCTATGGCCAAACAGGCAGAAGCGGAACGCAGCCGCAGGGCGATGATTATTTCATCAAAGGGCGAGCTTTCCGCATCCGAGAACCTGCGCAAAGCGGCAGAAAACCTGGCCAAGAGCAGCGGCGCTCTCCACCTGCGCACGCTCCAGACTATCCGGGATATCGCATCCGACCCGTCTGAAAAAATTGTACTCTTTATGCCTTGGGAAATCGGGGATGTGGTCCAAAAAGTGGTCACCGGCAAGAAACCTTGAACATGCTTGACAATAAAACCAGATACCTGCAGATTGCATTTAATTATGGCATCCGCATGGTATCCCAGCTTCTGCCGAGAATCCCGCGCAGCGACCGCATCCTGATCGAAGCAGGCACTCCTTACGTGAAGCGGGAAGGGATGGACGGCATCCGCTTTATCAGGCGGATGTGGCCGGGCAGGATTGTGGCGGATATCAAGATTGTGGATGGGGCTGTTGGCGAGGTGCAGATGGCTGCTGCTGCCGGTGCCAACGCGGTCACCGTTATCGGCGCTGCTCCGAGGGAGACGCTGAACCTGGTGATAGAAGAATGCAGGCGGCTGGGGATGATATCCATGATTGATATGCTCGGCGTGGCCGATCCGCTGGATGTGATCCGACGCATACATAAACGGCCGGATGTGGTGGTGCTCCATCTCGGCCGGGATGAGGAAAATACCCGGGGAAAGCTGATCCAATACCGCCATATCAACCGGATCCGCAGCAAGTTCCCGGTATTGATTTCCGCGGCTGGCGGGGTAGATGTCAAACAGGCGCGGAGCGCCATTTTCAATGGCGCGAATATCGTCGTAGCCAATATAGTCCGGCCCCAGGATGGGTGGAAAGGAATTTCCTCTGCCAAAGACATTGGCGAAGCAGCCAGGGAATTCCTCGAAACAATTGAATGAGGTGCTGATAAATAAAAATCTCTCACTGGGAGGTTCTTGCTTTCATTTCAATCCTATAATTATTCAGCGAAAGGATTCCTTTTATGAATAATGCATCTCGTTGGTGGAAGGAAGGCGTGATTTATCAGATCTATCCCCGTTCTTTCAAGGATACGACGGGTGATGGCATCGGCGATTTGGGCGGGATCATCCAGAAACTTGATTACCTTGCTGATCTCTGTGTGGATGCAATCTGGCTTTCTCCCGTTTACCCCTCTCCGGATGCAGATTTTGGATATGATATCAGCAATTACCGGGATATCGATCCGAAATTCGGTACAATGAAGGATTTCAGGAGACTGGTTGAAGAGGCGGGGAAGCGGGGCATACGCATCATCATGGACCTGGTTCTGAACCATTCTTCTGACCAGCATGATTGGTTCAGAGAATCACGCTCTTCCAGAGACGATCCCAAACGGGACTGGTACATCTGGCAGAATGCTAGGCAGCGGGGGAGTGCTCCCAATAACTGGCAATCTGTTTTTGGAGGAAGCGCCTGGGAATGGGATAAAGCCACCGAACAATATTACCTGCATATGTTTTATAAGGAGCAGCCGGATTTCAACTGGTGGAACCCGGAAGTACGCGCGGAACTGCTGGATATATTCAAATTCTGGCTGGACCTGGGCGTGATGGGCTTCCGCCTGGATGTTTTTAATTTGTATATCAAAGATAAAAGGTTCAGGGATAACCCGACGAAACTGCTCGGACTGCGGCTGTTCGACAGGCAAATCCATAAATACGACTGCAACCGCCCGGAACTGATTGGCGTGCTGGAGGATATCCGCAAAGTGCTGGATGGTTACCCGGAATCCTATGCAGTGGGCGAGACTTTTCTGAGCAATCCTGAAAAATCTGCTTCCTACTGCGGCAACCGGCTTCTCCACCAGACTTTTAATTTTGATTTCCTGGAATGTGCCTGGAATTCCGGCTGTTTTGCTTCCAAGATAGAAGAATGGGAGCAGGCACTTGGTGAGGAAAAATGGCCAAATTATGTGCTGAGCAATCATGATGTCGAGCGAGCGGCAACCCGCTACGGAATCGGTGAGGATGACGAACGGCTCAAGGTAGCGGCAGGCATGCTGCTTACGCTGCGAGGCACACCCTTCCTTTACTATGGGGAAGAAATCGGCATGCGAGAAGTCGGCCTGAAGCGAAGACAGATCAAGGATCCGGTTGGCAGGCGATACTGGCCTTTTTATAAAGGAAGGGACGGCTGCCGCACACCCATGCAGTGGAACAGCGGAAAAAATGCCGGATTTTCAGATGCCAATCCATGGCTGCCGGTCCATCCGGATTATCCGGACCGCAATGTGGAGGCGCAGACTGAAAATCCGCGGAGTGTATTGAATTTTTACAAACAGGTAATTGCACTCAGAAGGGAAGTTCCTGCGCTTACAAGCGGAGACATGAAATTTCTGGAAGACCTGCCTGGTGGGGTTATGGGATATGAACGTACTTGTGATAACAGCAGAGCGGTTGTGCTTTTAAACTTCCGGAAAACAGAAGCAGAATGCCGAATTTCCGAAGAAAAGAAGATGTACCTGAAGACGTTGTCATCCAAAGACGGGCTGTATATCAAGCAAAATTTATCCTCTGTCCTTTTAAAAGGAGAAGAGGCGCTTGTGCTTACAACCACGCAGTGAGTTAAATACAAAGGGCTGGAATTGGCTTCCACTAGCTGGGTGGCGGTTCGCAGGACCGGAATGTATGAGGATTAAATGAAAGAAGAATACCGCAGGGAAAAAGTACGTTGGGAAAAAGAAACGCTTAAACCGCTTCTGGGTAAATACCCGGAGCGGAGGGAAAAATTTGAAACATCATCTGGTATCGAAATGCCACGCGTCCCCATGCCGGAAGACAGGGATTTTCTAACGGATATTGGGTTCCCGGGGGAACATCCTTTCACCAGGGGCGTTCAGCCAACCATGTACCGCGGGAGGTTCTGGACCATGCGCCAGTATGCCGGTTATGCTTCCGCCGAAGAGTCTAACAAGCGATACCGCTACCTTCTTGAACAGGGGCAGACTGGCCTTTCTATTGCCTTTGACCTTCCTACACAGATTGGCTATGACAGCGATGACCCGATGGCTGCGGGAGAAGTAGGCAAAGTCGGTGTAGCAGTATCTTCACTGAAGGATATGGAGGTTTTATTCAAAGATATCCCGCTTGATAAAGTCTCAACCAGCATGACCATTAATGCGCCGGCAGCGGTTTTACTGGCTATGTACATCGCGGTTGCAAAAAAGCAGGGCGTGAAACCTGAAAACCTGCGGGGTACCATCCAGAATGACATCCTAAAAGAATATGTCGCGCGCGGCACTTATATCTTTCCCCCAAAGCCCTCCATGCGCCTGATTACCGATGTATTTGATTACTGCCGGCACCATGTTCCGAACTGGAATGTGATCAGCATATCCGGCTACCATATTCGCGAGGCAGGCGCTAATGCTGTCCAGGAACTGGCTTTTACTTTTGCCAATGCTGCTGCTTATGTGCAGGCGGCGGTGGATACCGGTCTTTCGGTTGACAGCTTTGCCAACCAGATTTCATTCTTTTTTAGTTGCCATAATGATTTCTTGGAAGAGATTGCCAAATTTCGCGCAGCCCGCCGGATCTGGGCGCGGCTGATGAAGGAACGCTTCGGTTCCAATAACGCCCGGTCGCAGAGCATGCGCTTCCACACACAAACGGGCGGCTCCACGTTAACAGCCCAGCAGCCGCTGAACAATATCATCCGAACTACTATCCAGGCACTGGCGGCGGTGCTTGGGGGAACGCAGTCCCTGCACACAAACAGCTGGGATGAGGC
>CAYPPV010000047.1:0-9955 GCA_964412705.1 uncultured Pelolinea sp.
TATAAGCCGAATCGGCTAACTTCCGCCGGAAATTCGAGTCCGCGATTACAAGTGCGGTTTCTTTCGGAAGGGGCAGGGGTCTCCAAATCAAAGAGCGTGTATCAAAAAAAAGGGCGTGGCGCGCTACCCCATGCAGGCTGGAAAATTGATCCATCAATCCGCAATTGATCCCCACAAAATGATTCTCTGCTAACTGGCAAATTTTTGCCAGGTCCATCCTGTCGGTCATCCATCCTCCCAATTTCTGCCACAAAACAGCAAAAGCTGTCTCAACAGCCGCCGAACTGCTTAATCCAGCCCCCATTGGTAGGTCAGAAGCATAAGCAGCTTCGAAACCGCTCATAGAAAAACCCTTGTTTTTCAACGCCCAGGCAACACCCGCCGGGTAAAGCGCCCATTCCGGAATCGGATTTTCTTTAATGTCCAAGCGTTTATCAACATCATCAAGGGAAAAAACGACCATTTCATTAAAATCAAGGGCTCGCAAGAATACCTGGTTATCATTTCTTTGCTTAGCAGTCAGATACACCCGCTTATCAATAGCAACGGGCAAGACAATACCATCGTTGTAATCAACATGTTCCCCCAATAAATTTACCCTGCCGGGAGAAGATACCTTCCACTGGGCTCCTGGCAAGGCATGCTGTACTTTTTCAAACATGCTTGCTTTCATCTTTTATAAGTTTTTCCTTATCTGTTTTGCTCTTTCTTTTTATTTCCATCTCCCTTTTTTGGGCTTCTGAACGTGATTTAAATTTCTCATAATAAACAAGAGATACCGGCAACCGGCCGCGAGTATATCTTGACCCCTTTCCTATTTGGTGCATTCTTACACGGTTTTTTAGATCTATTGTCCACCCGCAGTAAAGGGTTCCGTCAGCGCACCTTAGTAAATAGCAGAAATAGGTTGCCATTTAGAAAATTTTTTCTTTAAACCAAATCCAATTGTCAATTTTGAAATTTATGAAATGAGTCAGCTCTTTCATGTAGTAAGGGCCAATAATTGAACGGGGAAAAAATAGAAAATTTGGATTAGCTTCCTAATAAAAACCTACCAATAGCAAAGATTGCGGGGCCCATGATTGCGTTAATTATGTTCAGTCCAATTAGTGGCCCAAGAAAAAGCAAAGCAAGCAGGATATAAGGTCCGTATGGGCGAATTTCATCATATTTCCTTTCAAGATCCGGTGGAAGCAGATATGTGAGAACTTCCTCCCCATCCAGGGGAGGAAGCGGTATCAAATTAAAAAGCATCAATCCCAGATTCGTATACATGAAGTAAATTAGAAATCCGCTGAGAGAGGGCAGAATACCGACTGTTGATATGCCAACCTTAACCCATCCAAACCGCAGCGGGATTGCCGCTGCTGCCGCCAGCAGGAAATTCGAAAGCGGCCCTGAGATAGCCACAAGCATCACCGCATAATCGGAATGCTGGGAAATTTTTCGATGATTAACAGGCACCGGTTTTGCCCAGCCAAAACCGGTAAAAATCAGCATAAGGCTCCCCATGAAATCAAGATGTTTGAGCGGGTTCAAGGTCAACCGGCCAAATCGCAGCGGAGTATCATCACCAAACTGCACCGCTGTCCAAGCGTGAGCGAACTCATGAAACGTAAAAGCAATCACCAGCGTTATGATTGCTGTGAATAATTCGGTAGGATTTGTTCCGATCATGGGGTTAACTATAATCGGAAATTAGCCGGAATTCAACTTGAGATATAATCTTGCCATGCTCCCCGATTTGCAGATGGACGATATTTTAAGGTTGAAAAAGCCGCATCCCTGCGGCGGTTATACATGGAAAGTGATAAGACTGGGAGCAGATATAGGCATTCAATGTCTGACATGCGGACGACGTGTTTTGCTGACAAGAAGGGAATTGAGAAACAGATTGAAAAAGAATTTAGGCAGAGATAGTGATGAGTGATTCGGAAAGGGAGAGGAAAAAAATTGTTTTCCTCTTTTCAGATACTGGTGGCGGCCACCGCAGCGCTGCTGAAGCGATCATTGAAGCACTGGACCTCGAATTCCCTGGAAAATTCGATTGCGATATGGTCGATTTTTTTAAAGAGTATATGCCCCCGCCTCTGAATCTTGCAGGTCCCACTTATCCGATCATGTCACGGCTTGAATATCTGTATAAACTCTGGTATGACATCAGCGACGATCCCGACCGTATTCGGGTAATCAGTTCCTCTCTCTGGCCATACATCCGCCAGGATTTATATAGATTATTGGATGAAAATCCCTGCGATATCTATGTTTCTGTTCATCCTCTTATTAATATTCCACTTTTGAGAGCAATCAAGAAAAAAGGCATCCAAAAACCTTATCTGATTGTTGTTACGGATCTGGTAACAACTCCGGCCGCATGGTATACCAATGATGCTGATCTCGTCATTATTCCAACTGAACAGGCAGTACGTAAAGCTGTCAGGGCGAATATGAAACCGGAAAAGCTAAAAATCATCGGACTTCCCGTTGCCGAAAAATTCAGGCAGATGAAGGAAAGCGCTTGTGAATTCCGTAAGGAATTGGGATGGCCGCAGGATGATGTTGTCATTCTGCTGATAGGAGGCGGAGAAGGGATGGGCCCTCTTGAAGAGATAACCCGAAAAATAAATGACGCCAAATTGAAAGCCACCCTGGCTGTAATAACAGGCCGGAACACCAAATTAAAAAAATCGCTTGAATCCGAAAACTGGGATATTCCGGTTTTTGTCTATGGTTTTGTGACAGAAATGCCAAAATTCATGTGTGCCGCGGATATTCTTGTTACCAAGGCAGGCCCCGGCACGATTAGTGAAGCAATGATTGCTGATCTTCCAATAATCCTTTACCATCATGTCCCTGGACAAGAAGAGGGAAATGTCTCATATGTTATTAATGAAGGAGCGGGAATCTGGGCACCGGAAACCGATCATATTATTGAAGCGCTGGCAGATTGGATCAATAATCCTGAAAAAAGATTAAAGGCATTGGAAAATGCCAAACGCCTGGCCCGTCCTAATGCATCTCGCGAAATTGCAAGAACCATTGCCGAATACATATAAAGTGATTAATTAAAATTATGTAGCATGTCAATCCTTGATAAAGATACTTTTGAATTTATAAGCCGCAGCCCGGAACAAACCCAACGCATTGGGATCAGACTTGGATGGTATCTCCAGGCAGAGGATGTAATTTGCCTGAGTGGCGAACTCGGAGCTGGAAAAACCACCTTGGTGAAAGGAATAGCAAAAGGTTGGGGAACCAGCGAGGCTGTGACCAGCCCCACTTTCGTCCTGATCAACCAGTACAGCCGTCCAGACGGGTCAGAACTGTTTCATCTCGATGCATATCGCCTGAACTCTTCAGCTGAAGCCGAGGATCTCGACCTTGAACATTTTTTACTGGAGGGCCCTCTTTTAGTGGAATGGCCTGAACGCATAAGCAGCTCGCTGCCCTCAGACAGATTATGGATCAAAATGTCCTGGGTAGCAGATGAACAGCGCCAGCTTATCTTTAGACCGCGAGGCAGCAGGTACAATAAAATATTAGCCAAGCTTATGGAAAAAATGATCAAGAGTCTTCCATGATACTCGCCATTGATTCATCAACAAAATCTGTCGGGGTTTGTATATACAATGGGTCCTATGTGCTTTATGAAAAAATATGGCATTCAAGCAGGCGGCACACAGTAGAACTCCCCCCTGCGATTGGCTCCGCATTGAATGAAACTGGATTGGAGTTCTCATCCCTCAAATGTATTGGAGCTGCCATCGGTCCCGGCTCCTTTACAAGTCTCAGGATCGGACTGGCTTTGGCTAAAGGTCTCTGCCTCTCTCTCCATTTACCCCTTGTGGGTGTTCCTTCATTGGATATCACGGCGTATGGCAAATGCAAAATTGCTTCCAGGATGATTTGCGTGCTGAAAGCAGGGAGGAACCGATTCGCAGCCCAAAAGTATTTGGCAAAAACCGATCGTTGGGTTTCTGACGGCGAAGTCTTTTCCGCTACTGCTGATGAACTGGAAAATATAATCACCGAACCAACCATTATTTGCGGGGAGATCAATGAGGAGGACCGAAAAATATTAAGTAGAAGATGGCGAAATGCCCTAATTTCGAGCTCGGCAGAAAATGTCCGCAGGCCAGCAAATCTGGCAGAGATTGCCTGGAAAAGATATCTCAGCGGTGATACCGATGATGTGGTTCAGTTAGAACCCATATATCTAAGGACGGCAAGCATTCCCTCTGAATAGAACAGAATTCAAGTCATTAATCAAATTCACTGGAAGGAGAAAATTTGTTAGCGGAACAGGAATTAAAAGAAATCGCTGGTGAAATTCGAACCTGCAATAAATGCATCCTATCCCAATCCAGAAAAAAATCCGTGCCTGGCGACGGACCGGCTGATGCAGAGATCATGTTCATCGGAGAAGGCCCTGGATTTCATGAAAACGAACAGGGCTTACCATTTGTCGGGCAAGCTGGAAAATTTTTGGAAGAACTTCTGGAATCCGCAGGTTTAAGCCGGAAAGGAGTTTTTATCACAAATGTAGTTAAATGCCGTCCCCCGGGAAACAGGGACCCGCAGGAAGATGAACTCAAAGCCTGTGAACCTTATCTGGACCGTCAGATAGCTGTAATTGATCCGCTGGTCATCGTTACCCTTGGCCGGTTCTCTATGGCAAGATATTTTAAAAATGCTCGTATCAGCCGCATTCATGGCCAGGCAGCATGGAATCAGGGAAAATATATCATCCCTATGTATCATCCGGCAGCAGCTCTCCACCAGCGAAGCCTCAAACCGATTATCGAAAAAGATTTTTCAAAGCTGCCGGAAATGGTAGAAAAAGCCAGAAAAATGAAGAGTAAAAATAAATCAGAATATCCTGGCGCAGAAGAAAAAACTATTGATGATGCAACCCAATTAAGTTTCTTCTAGGTAAAATGGTGATTCATGGACCAAGCAGAGATCTTGATCGAAAAATTCAAAGAAAAAAAAGCAAAAATCGCCGTCCTCGGACTCGGTTATGTCGGCCTCCCCCTTGCTGTTGCATTTGCGGAGAGCGGTTATAAGGTGACAGGTATTGACCCTGACCAGTCAAAAGTGGACGCGATCGAAAGAGGGGAAAGTTATATCCTGGGTATTAGCAGCAAAAAGCTTGGTGAACTAATTGAAAGTAAAAATTTTTGCGCCACTACGGACTTTTCCAGGCTTCGGGAAATGGATGCTGTCAGCATTTGCGTACCCACACCGCTTAGAAAGACCGGTGACCCGGATTTATCCTATATCCTTTCGGTTTCGGAAACACTGAAACAACATGTTCATAGAGGGATGGTTGTTGTGCTGGAATCAACAACTTATCCCGGGACTACAAGAGAATTAATTTTACCCAAGCTGTGCGAGGATAGCTGGTTGGTGGTTGGAAAAGACTTCTTCCTCGCTTTTTCACCTGAACGGGTGGATCCCGGCAGAAAAGATTGGACGACTGTGAATACTCCCAAAGTAATTGGGGGAATTACACCAGCATGTCTCAAAGTAGCCCAGACCTGGTACAGCCAGGCATTGGAAAAAGTTGTGCCCGTTTCTTCGGTTGAGGTTGCCGAGATGACGAAGCTACTGGAAAACACATTCCGGATGATCAATATCGGGATGGTCAATGAGATGGCGATCATGTGCGAAAGGCTGGGAGTTGACATCTGGGAAGTGATTGAAGCTGCGGCTACCAAACCCTTCGGTTTTATGAAATTCCTGCCGGGGCCGGGGCTTGGCGGACACTGCATCCCCATCGACCCGTTATATCTTTCATGGAAATTGAAAACCGTCAACTATTCCGCACGGTTTATTGAACTTGCATCCGAAATCAATACATACATGCCCCGATTTACTGTCAGCAAGATACAGGATGCATTAAACCAGCAGGCAAAAGCACTCAAAGGTTCGAAGGTGCTGATACTTGGCGTAGCTTACAAAGCAGATATTGATGATTTGCGCGAATCCCCGGCGCTCGATATTATCCATCTTCTTGGAGAAAAAGGGGCGCTTGTCACTTATCATGATCCATACATTCCTGTTATTCACCATGAGGAATTACAGCTCAATTCCGTTGAAAACCTGGACCAGGCTGTCATAGAATCGGATTGTGTTGCAATCATAACGGATCATTCCACCTATGACTTTCAGGACATTCTAGAGAAATCAAAATTAATTGTGGATACCCGCAATGCATTAAAAACACAGGGGAAGCACATTTCAAAAGTGGTGCGCTTGTAATGAACACTTACCTGGTTGCAGGCGCCGCAGGATTCATTGGATCAAGGGTCTGTCAATTTCTGCTAAATGGCGGGCATAAAGTTATTGGTGTGGACAATTTTGACCCGGCATATGACCTGCGATTAAAAAAATGGCGCCTGAAAAAGTTCTTTGATCATGATGCATTTATTTTTTATAAGGAAGATATTCGAAACCGTGATTTTTTAAATAAGGTTGGCAAAAAAAATCCAGGGGTTCATGCCATAATCAACTTGGCTGCGAAGGCTGGGGTTAGGGATTCTGTGGTTGACCCATGGGGATATTATGAAACGAATTTGACGGGCACTCTGAACCTGCTTGAAATGTGCAGGGATTTCAGGATCAACAAATTTATCCTCGCCTCAACTTCAAGTGTCTATGGTGAGAATGCCCCTCTCCCGACACCAGAAAATGCTGAAACCAGTTTCCCTCTGCAGCCTTATGCTGCAAGCAAAAAAGCAGCGGAGACCCTTTGCTACAGCTATCATTTTCTATATGGATTGGATATTACTGTACTGAGATATTTCACCGTATACGGACCAGCTGGCCGACCAGGCATGTCTATGTTCCGTTTTTCAAAATGGATTTTTGATAACCAAGAAGTAAAAGTTTTTGGGGATGGGGAACAAACAAGGGGCTACACATATCTGGACGATATCGCCGAAGGAACTATTGCCGCATTGAAACCGGTGGGATATGAAATAATCAATCTGGGAGGCCATGAAACAATCAGCATCAACCAGCTAATTAAGAAATTCGAAAAGATCATTGGAAAATCCGCAAGGAAAAAGTATTATCCAGCTCACCCGGCGGATATGTCGGCAAGCTGGGCAGATGTTTCCAAGGCAAAAGAAGTGCTCGGCTGGTCACCCAAATTCAATCTCGATCAAGGCATGCAAAAAGTGGTCGAATGGTACCGGCAGGAATACAGCTGGGTAAGCCAGGTTGAAGTTGAATGAAGCAGTTCAAATCATTTTGGCGGATATTTCGGAATGACCGCCTTCTTCAGAAAATTGTAAAAAATGCTGGCTACTTATTAAGCAGTAATGTGTTTGGAATGGGTTTAAGCGTTGTCCAGAGCATACTGGCTGGGCGGCTCCTGGGAGTAGCAGGATTCGGAATTATTGGCACCATAATCGCTTTCGCAAGCACACTTAATAGATTTTTTTCATTTCGAATGAATGAACTGGTTGTTAAATATTTCGGCGAATCCTTGGCAAAGGGCAAAAACGAAGAAGCTGCATCCGTGATAAAAGCTTCCGGCCTTGGCGAAATCGGGAGTGCAGTCCTGTCCTTTGCCATTCTCCTTGCGGCCGCCCCGTTTGCTGCGGAACATCTAGCGGATGATCCCTCCACAGCCAATCTTTTCACCTTGTATGGAACAATTATCCTGGCGAATTTCGCTACCGAGACATCTACCGGAATCTTGCAGGTTCGAAACAAGTTCCGCCAACAGGCAGCACTCAACCTCATCAGCAGTGTCTTTACTGCCGGGATAATCACATGGGCATTTTTTACAGAAAAAGGAATTATGGAAATAATTGCTGCATATCTGATCGGAAAATACACTCTCGGATTAGGAACAGTCATTCTCGGTGCGAGAGAAATGAAATCTGCGCTTGGGAGTGATTGGTGGCGAACATCATTTAAACACCTGCCTCCCATTAAGGACCTTGCCCGTTTTGCGGTGAGCACGAATATCAGCAGCACAATGATTATGCTCGTACGCGATAATGAAGCACTGTGGATTGCCTGGTTTCTCTCGCCGGTAGAAGTTGGATATACAAAAACCGCATTAGCGATTATCAACCTTGTTCAGGTTCCCATTACGCCATTTATCGCAACCACCTACCCTGAAATAAATAACGCTGTAGTCCAGCAAGATTGGACGCTTGTTCGCAGACTTTTGAAAAGAATCACATTAATTTCAGGGGGATGGACAGGATTGACTTCTATCGGTTTGGTAATCTTTGGGCGCTGGCTGCTGCTTTTCTATGGCTCTGAATTTCTTCCGGCATACATTCCTATGCTGATTTACCTGGCTGGATTGGGTTTCGCGAATATTTTCTTTTGGAATCGGCCGCTCCTACTCTCTCTTGGGTTGCCAATGGTTCCTTACAAAATCAGTTTATGGAGCGGAATCGTCAAAATGGCTCTGGCATTTCTATTTGTCCCTTCATTGGGATTAAACTTCGAGGCAGCTTTACTTTCCTGTTTCTTTATTTTTTCAGTTACCCTCATCATCACACGCGGATTTAAAGAAATTCGCAAGAGAGAAAGCAGCAAAAAAGAAAACCTTCAAGCATGAAAATTTCCTGTATCACCACATCGGTCATTCCGTCTAATACAGCAAACAGCATTCAGGCAATGAAAGTTGTTCACGCGCTCCATCAATTAGGCAATGAAGTAAATTTGATTGTTCCCGATTATGGTAAAGCGGATTGGAAAGAAATTGCAGAAATATATGGCCTCCAATCAGAATTTGAAATCATATGGCTTCCATTTTTTAAACCATTGAAAAAATATGATTTCTGCTGGAATGCGGTAAATTCTTCCCTGTCTTGGGGAGCAAGGGTTGTTTATACTTGGGCTCTGCAGGCAGCAGATTTTGCGTTGTTAAGAAATTTACCCAGCGTTATGGAACTCCATGATTTTCCTATGGGCCCATTCGGTCCCCAGCTCTTTAAATGGTTTATGAATATAAAAACGCCTAAAATAATTCTGACAACCACACGCGCGCTTGCCAATGGAATTGAAGAACGTTTCGGCTTGCACTTTTCTGAGGAGATGCTTCAGATTGCGCCAAATGGTACGGATATTGAGCGTTACGAAGACCTTCCTGGCCCCAAAGAAGCCCGGAGGAAGTTAAAACTGCAAAAAGGTCTAACAATTGGGTATACCGGTCATTTTTACCAGGGTAGAGGCATGGCACTCTTAATGAAACTTGCGAAATCTCTGCCTGAAATCAATTTTTTATGGATTGGAGGCCGGGAAGAAGATATCCAACCCTGGAAGAATCGTTTAGATAATGAAAACATAAGAAATGTTTTAATCACCGGATTCATCCCAAACAGCATACTGCCTCTCTACCAGGCAGCCTGCGATATCTTGCTGATGCCATATGAAAAGAAAATATCAGGATCGAGTGGAGGTGAAATTTCCCGCGTAATCAACCCGATGAAAATGTTTGATTACCTTGCCGTCGGCCGGACGATTGTCGCAAGCAATATCCCCGTTTTTCATGAAGTGCTGGATGAAGAAGCGGCAGTTTTCTGCGAACCTGAAAATTTAGAGGACTGGATTGTGAAAATCAAGGACTTGATTAATCACCCAGCGGATATCAACAAGCTCGGCTCAAACGCAAAAAAAATAGCGGCTCAATATACCTGGAAAAAACGGGCAGGAGAAACCATCAACCGCCTGGAAAAGATATTAGAATAGACAGCCGAAAATGCGGAAGAAAAACCTCCAATCCATAATCATCCCTCTCAGCAGTGGATTTTTAATCAGTATTATGGTTACCTTTGCCGATCCGGGTACAGCCCCGCTGAATACATTCCTTTCTACATTCAGCTTGTCATTCATATTCGTTTTCATCCTTTTTTTCGCCTGGAAGAAGGTCAATCCCTCACCCAAAACCGGCTGGCTGACAGCCACAACTTTCGGAATTCGG
>CAYPPV010000048.1:0-9885 GCA_964412705.1 uncultured Pelolinea sp.
TATGGGGTTCATCAATTGGCGAATCTGGGTCAAGACAGTTACAACGCTCCCATTAATGGACAGGGCGCAGGCATCATGCAGGACACCAGGGATGTATTCCTGGATTAATGGAGACCGGTAGTTGACAGCATTGGTGGGTGACTCAAAGGAGATAATCTCTTCATACTTCGAAAACAATTCCTTTCTTGAATTAGCATAGCGCAATCCCTTCTCAACCCCACTTCCGCTTCTCGCCTTAATAACCACCGGATATCGAACATTATTCGCTATCGAATTGAGATCCTGATCGTCATAATCACTGTAAATAACAGGCGTATCAATCCCGATTTTTTGGCAAAATCGCGCCGTCTTTAATTTGTCATGGGCAATACGAAAACTTTCGAGAGATGGAGCCATAAAATTAACATACTGTGATAATTCTTGTGAATGTAATACCACTGCATAATAAGACTCATTTCCAAACGGCATTAAAATATCATATTGGTATTCTTTGCATAATCTAATTACATCCTTAATAAATTCGGGGATATTCTGGTTGGATGGGGTTATATTGTGAACTTTTTTGATAAATCTGCTTTTCAATAACCTGTCATATAAAAACAATTTCCATGCAAGATGGATTTCATCTCCAAACCTTCCCAAAGACCTGCAGGTTGATATGACCTGATTTCCAGGAAAATTCGGTATTAAAATTTTTGCTTTCTTCTTTTTATTCATCTAGTTTCTATACTTGGCTTCAGTTTTTTAACACGGTTGTTTCCCAGCGAAAAAATCCGCATTAAGGAAAAAATGGAATAAAAATTTCTATTCAGTCTTCCCGTAACCACAGCTAATTTAATCTTGGCCTTCAAAGCTGCATGGATTCAGCCGGGGATATTTTCGGTTTGAAAAAATATACCTTTCCCTTGACCAATTTACGGATTTCTGGCATTTTGTCTAGGGCCGCCTTTGACCCGGAATCGACCACTTCATCCACTTTCCGGAAACCGGTCAGTGTCGTGACATCTGAAGGGATTTCCGGGCGGATGATCAAATCGGTTTTTGCTTTTCGCTGTTTGGCTGCCGTGATGGCGCCAACCATAACATGGACGGACCGCCAGCTAACAGCTGCGATGGACGGCAATGCCTGCTCCCGCCAGAAAGCTTCATCTGTGGCATCCGGGTGGACATCGACGGCGATCACCTTTTCCGCGCCCATGCTTTTCACGAGATCCGAAGGGACATTGTTAAGTGTTCCCCCGTCCGTCAGTACCATCCCTTCTCTTTTGATAGGTTCAACTATCCCGGGAAGCGCCATGGTCGCGTTGATGGCCTCCGTAACACTGCCTTCCTGGAGCACAATCTCCTTCCCCGCTTTTAAGTCTACAGAGGCCAGTGCCAGCGGAATTTCCAGGTCTTTGAAAGAGGTTTTATTCCCCAATAAGCCGGAAAAATATTCCTGGATGCTCTCTGAACCGAACACATGATTAAAATCGGTCAAATTATTTGCCAGCAGTTTAACCATGTTGCTGAGCTTGCCCATCCTGTTTGCTTCTTTTTCGATTTCCCTTGGGCTCATGCCGCTCGCGTATAGGGCGGCAATGATCCCCCCCATGCTTGTTCCCGAAATCACATCAGGCCTGATCCCCTCGCTTTCCAGAACTTTCAATACACCAATGTGAGCGAACCCGCGTGCACCGCCGCCCCCCAATGCAAATCCGAGAAGTGGCTTTCTTTTTATTTTGGTCATCTTTGAGATATTCCCAATTTTTGAGGCTAATTATAGTAGAAAGACACCCAAAATAAATTCCCATAGAAAATGGCTGATAAAACAACCTATTTTATTTACGGCATTTTTACAAATCTCTTACTTATTTTTGACAACCGGCTATTAAATATAATTTGATATTTTTCTTGAAAAGCAATCTATAGAATAAGATAGAAGTCGGAGGCATTAAATGAAGAAAATATTATATACAGCTTTATCATTGCTTATTGCGATATCCATTACTGCCTGTGAGGGTGCACTTCAGCTGAATATGCCAACTATTACACCTTCCGCGAAAAAAGCGGAAGCCAAAGAGGAAGCCAAAGAAGCTTCTTACCCGGATGTGGTTTCCACGAGGGCGCTGGATAGTCTGCAAGCGCTTCAGCTCGCTTATGAAGAAATTTATAACAAGGTGCTCCCATCTGTTGTGAGCATTTCAGTAATAATCAGTGTTCAGCAAGAACTTCCATCAGTGTTCCCTTTTGAATTCGGTGACAGCCAGCAAACGCCTGAATTTCAGCAACAGGCGGCAGGATCCGGCTTTGTTTGGGATCGAGAAGGCCATATTATCACCAATAACCACGTTGTCGAGAACGCTGATGTAATAAAAGTTCAATTTTCCGATGGGACGATGGCAATGGGCGAACTGATAGGAAGCGACGCCTCCAGCGATTTGGCTGTGATCTATGTAGATGTGCCTGAGGACAAGCTGGTACCGGTCGAGATCGTCGATTCAACAACATTAAGAATTGGACAGATCGCGATTGCTGTCGGCAATCCATTCCGGTTAGATGGGTCAATGACCACCGGCATCGTCAGCGGCCTGGGAAGGTCCTTGGACCTGCAGCAGACAGATCTGGGTGCTGCCTATACAATCCCGGATATTATCCAGACGGATGCACCCATTAATCCCGGAAATTCGGGGGGGGTTCTTGTGGATATTGAGGGAAGGTTAATGGGTGTCACCACCGCCATTGAATCTCCGGTTAGAGCCAATGCCGGGGTAGGGTATGCTATACCCTCTATCATTGTTCAGAAAATTGTTCCGTTTCTGATTGAAGAAGGTTCATATCAGCAGCCATGGATCGGCATCAGCGGAAGGACCCTCACTCCTGAACTGGCGGATGCCATGAGGCTTGAGCCATCACAAAATGGTGCGCTGGTGATTGATGTAATAGGCAAAAGCCCCGCTGACGAGGTGGGCCTGCTTGGCAGTGATAAAACGACAGAGATATACGGCCAGGAAGTGCGCGTGGGCGGAGATGTCATTACAGCAATTCAAGGTAAGCCTGTTGCTGATTTCGAGGATCTGGTTGCCTATCTCGCAAGGTATACCAATGTGGGGGATACGATCACGCTCACCCTTCTACGCGAAGGACAGGAAATGCAGGTTGACCTCACACTCGCGGCACGTCCGGGAACTGGCACTGAAGAAGAGCGGCCACCGCAGACAGCGGGTGCATGGCTCGGGGTCTTCGGTGTGGAATTGACACCCCCGGTCGCGGAAGAAATGGATCTGGATACCGATACAAACGGTGTGCTTATCCAGGAAGTCATATCCGGCAGCCCGGCTGACCAGGCAGGACTACGCGGAAGCTATAAAACTGCCACCATCAATGGAACTGAAATCTTGATTGGTGGTGATGTGATTACTATGATAGATGGGGAACAGATATCTACTATGCAGGACTTGGTTTCGGAAATAAGAAGCCGTGAACCCGGCGATGAAGTAACCCTGACCATCATCCGGGAGAGGGAAGAAAGCGAAGTGGCTGTCACTCTGGAAGAGATTCCCCAATAAAGATTAAAAACAATGTCAAAGAAAGGGTGTCAAAATGATGCCCTTTCTTGCTTTTAGTTTTGTTAGCCGCTCTTTGCCCGCTTGCAGGGAGAACATGCTTTCTTATCTTGCCTGATGAAATCTTCCATATCCGTACGTCCGCAACCACATCCAGCGGCAGATCGTCCAACTTGCGGAACCGGACGCAGGATTTGCCCACATCATAGCGTTTGCCGGTCGCCTTGCATTCTCTTTCGAACTTCTCTTTCTTTTCCTCATCTGCGTAAATGCTGGTGAGGTACAGGGATAAATAGTTTTTCTACGATGCAAGCGCCGCATATATGAACAGTTAGCCGTTATAGGTGACCGGATATACTTCAAGAGGCACCTGATAAGTAATCATCCCCCAATTCATGGCTTCCTCAATACCTTCGGGCAGTTTCTCCAGGATGACTTCCCGTACTTTTTCGATTGCGTCTCGCCTTCCAGGGGGCAGTTCATCCATTTATTTTTTTACCGTCTTTGCATCTGCTTGCATGATTAATCTCCATTCCATCCACGAAAAAAGCATAGAAATAAAACCTTATTGGTAAGCGAAATATTAATTTGCTTCTCTCCTAATTCAAAAAAGGTTTTTACATCAAATATCAAGGCAAGAAAAAAGAACAGGAACGAAATCGAGATGGGAACAAGCCCTGTTGTTACCTTTTACCGAATTGTGAACAGAATAAAAAGTGCCGGGGTTTTCATTTCTTACCTTGCCAATAATTCACATGCAGATATCAAGCGATTATGAATATATAATTTAGTATTGACTGGAATTTTAAATTTATTTCCGGAGGATAATTTTATGAGTGTGTTGGTTTTCGGAAGTATTAATATGGACCTGACTGCCTATGTCCCACGGCTACCCAAAGCAGGGGAAACGATTTTGGGAAATTCATATGCCACTGTCCCGGGCGGCAAGGGCAGCAACCAGGCGGTAGCGTGCGCCCGGCTTGGTGCAGAGACCATCATGGTTGGCCGCATCGGGAATGATTCTTTCGGTTCCGAAATTTTGGAGCGCGCATCCGCGGAAAATGTGGATATGTCAAAGGTATTTACGGATCCAGATTCCGGCACCGGGCTGGCAGTTATTAGTGTGAACCAAAATGCGGAAAACTCCATTATTGTCATATCCGGTGCAAATATGAATATGAGTGGTGAGGATGTCAATCGGGCTGTGGAAAGCTTGGCGGATGTTTCCATTGTTTTATTGCAGATGGAAGTCTCTGCTGAAGCCAATTATGGCGTCATCCGGGCAGCTAAAGAAAAGAATATCCGGGTTGTCTTTGATCCCGCGCCCGCTTCACCTCTGCCGAATGAAATTTATCCGATGCTGGATTTCATCACGCCAAATGAAATAGAAACAGAACAGCTTATCGGCATCAAACCGTCCAATCAAAATGAAGCCGAACGCGCGGCAGAAAAGCTGCGGAGTAAGGGCGTTAAAACGGTGGTGATTAAGATGGGCTCTCAGGGATCCTATATTGAAGGCCCGGGAATAAAAATGATGGTGCCGGTTTTTAAAGTGAAGGCGGTTGACACTGTGGCTTGCGGCGATGCATTCAATGCCGGTCTGGCGGTGGCGTTATCTGAAGGAAAGGATATTGTAGACGCGGTGCGCTGGGGAGCAGCGGCCGGCGCAGTGGCTGCCACGAAAAAGGGCGCCCTCACATCCATGCCATACCGTGATGAGTTGGAAAAGCTGATTTTAAGCCAAACTATTTAAAATGGCAATTAAAAAGGCAGACTTCACAAAGAATCCGCCTTTTTGCATTTATTGTAAGTATTTCGCGTAAAAATCCACCGTTCGCTTTATGAACAGCGGGTCAGCTTCCCCAAGCCGGTAGAAAGTGTGCGGAGAGCTCTCATAGAAGAAACATTCATGCGTTTTTCCCGCTTCCTCAAGCTGTTCACAAAACCTCTCGGACCAGCTCACATCAATTGTTTCATCTTCCGTTCCGTGGTGCACACTGAATATGGCATCGGTCATTTCCAAGTCATAGACATTGAATCCGGCTGATGTATTGGAATAGCGCTGGGTGACAGCACCGTAAAGGACAGCGGCCTTAATTTCCGGCATAAGGCCGATGGTTCTAAGCGCCACACTGCCGCCGAGGCTGTGGCCCCAGATGCCCATCCGGGAGAGATCCGCATATTCAAAAATACTGCCTTCCTTCCCGGCTTCCTGCCGTACGTATTCCAATAGATTCATGACATCGACCGTATAACCGGTGTTAAAGTCTCCTCTTCTCCCTACTTTATCTGATGGAGGGAAGTTCCTCAGATTTGGATGAAGGACGATATACCCTTTCCTGGCGATTGAATCCGCGTAGCGGGTTGAATAATCCAGGGTTTCATATTCGTCCGCGGGGATGTACCCGTGTAAGGCGATAATCACTGGGAAGGGACCTTCTCCCCTTGGGATATTTACATATCCGTGGATATTCAGGCCGTCGCTGTCGTAGGTGATGTAATAGCGCGTAAACTCATCTTCAGAATGCCAGGTGTATTCAATGCGTAGTTTGCCCAGGCCATATTTCCTCTCGGAGAGCGCATCGAGGGAATACGGGTGCACCGAATCCACTTCTGGCACAATTTCAAGTTCCTCGATTTCAGGTGGTGAAATATTTTC
The DNA here is from genome assembly GCA_964412705.1 of uncultured Pelolinea sp. Lineage (GTDB taxonomy): Bacteria > Chloroflexota > Anaerolineae > Anaerolineales > Anaerolineaceae > Pelolinea. Next base: position 6,205 of record CAYPPV010000048.1, read on the forward strand.
CTGGTCGATATCCGTAGTTGTGGAAGCAGAAATAACAGCAGGAGAACAGGCGCTGATTATGAATATCGAAACTATTAACATTGGGATTTTTTTCATTGATACCTCTATTATGACAATTTTTACTAATATACTCTGAATAATATCTGCGGTCAATTTTTCAAACCCTGTTCAAATACATCATTAACAAATTCCGACGAACACCGCTTTTATAAATTATTTTTTGATCAACAAATGCCTGTAAAGTCTAACCAAGATTCTTATACCGGGGTAAAAAAGCGTAAAAAATTTGTAAAATACATTTGAAATACAATGCTATTGAATCGTAAACAAAAAGAAACCAATGACATAATAAAAGCCACAATGAGATAGAATTAACCTATCATTAAATTGAAAAAATACAATTCAGAGAAATGAGTAAAACAAAATCCTTGAAATCCCGTTAGGGCGGATTTTGTGGATAATTTCGCAGCAAGCTGCAGGAAAACGACTGCTTTGTTATTATAAGATGTGCGGACGATTCACTATCACCTTAGAACCGGCTTTTTTTCAGCAGGAACTGGACTTGGGTAGTATGCCATCAGAATGGATCCCCCGCTACAACGCCGCCCCGGGACAGAATGTCCCGGTTGTAAAGGAAGCAAGGAACAGAGATGTGGAGTTGCTCCGCTGGGGGCTAGTACCTCGCTGGGCAAAAAATCTGTCCATCGGTTACAAAATGATCAACGCTCGCTCAGAAACCCTTCGGGAAAAGCCCTCCTTCCGCAATGCGTTCAAACAGCGGCGGTGTCTGATCTTGGCGGATGGGTTTTATGAATGGCAGAAACCCGCGCCCCGCGTCGCTCCCAAGGCGCCCTACCGTTTCATTCTCAAAGATGGAAAGCCCTTCACATTTGCGGGGCTCTGGGAAAGCTGGTTGTCGCCGGATGATGAAATGGTCGAATCCTGCACAATCATCACCTGCCCGCCGAATGAGCTGGTGGGCGATGTGCACAACCGCATGCCGGTCATCCTTGATGGGGATACGTGCTGGGACTGGCTGGCAGAATTACCCCCTAGCGATCTGCAGGCTATGCTCAAGCCCTATCCTGCCGAAAAAATGGCCGGATACCCCGTAGGCCAATGGGTCAACAATCCACGCTTTGATAACAAAAAATGCATCCAGCCGCTTGCCGTTTAATGTGTTCTTATTAAAAACCTTGCACATTTATGAATTTTTGGTAGAATTTCACTCTCAATGCCCCCATCGTCTAGGGGACCAGGACGCAGCCCTTTCAAGGCTAAAACGGGAGTTCGAATCTCCCTGGGGGCACTACAAGAGAGCCGTTTGCGGCTCTTTCATGTTTAAGAACCCAAAATTTACGTAGAAGGGATGCCAAATTTCTGATTCTTATATTTGGAAAAAATGGATGTGAATCTAGATTGATTAATAAAAAATCCATTGTTGAAACATTCATTAAAAAGATAAAATTCATTTATCTTATAGAATGGATTATCTAATAAAAAGAAAAAAGTTATGATTTCAAATGAAGGTATCCGATATATTTGGAGACAGGTCTTCCACAGACTGGGGTTTGAATATACAGAGAAATATTTTCTTGTTGGGGATAAAAAAATTAGTTATTCCTACAGACAAAAAGCTGTCCAGCAGGATGAATTTGACTTTTTTGTAAATATTCAACCCTGTGAAAAAAAAGCATTTGAAACCATTTTCAAAAAAAATAAAATCAAATGGATAGAAGTAGATAAGGATATCATCCCTTTTCCAGAAGGCAATCATTGGGAAAAAATTCCAATCCTATTTGAATCTGAACAATTTAATGGGAAAATTGCGGACATTGAAAGACAAATTCTAAACTTCAATGTAGACATAATCGCTGCGATATTTTTTTTCCTGACCAGGTATGAAGAGTATATGGATTTTGACCCCGACCGTCATGGCAGGTTCCCTTATGAAGCAAGCATAATCAAGAAATTTTCCATAATTAATATACCGGTTGTGGATATCTATATTCTGATTTTCAAATACTGGCTGGAGAAGCTGATCGGCGAAAGAATTGATTACCCTCATCAATTTGAAGTTCTTTTGTCCCATGACATTGATTTTCCATACGCAAACTGGCCGATCAAAAACTTCATCAAAAATGTTTTAAAAAGTTTAATGCGGCTTGATTTTGGCCATATGGTCCGCAGCTCATTGCAGTTTTTTCAGGATGAATCAAAGGATGACTATTTTGCGGGCATTGAGAAGATCATCAAAATATCAAAAGAATTCGATGTGAGAAGCATTTTCTTTCTAATGGCGGAGAGAAAAGATCAGAAAGGCGGCGGGTACGACCTTTCTTCAAATAAAATGGAAAGAATTATCAACTTAATCAAGCAGTCGGGGTTTGAGATTGGGCTTCATCCCAGTTATCAATCCTTTCACAATCCGGATCTTCTGTCAAAGGAAAAAAGGTTGCTGGAAGAGAAGCTGGGAACCCGGGTCAAAGGGTGCCGCATGCATTACCTGCGTACAAGGACGCCCGAAACATGGAATCACCTGTCCGGGGCAGGATTTTCATATGACCATTCCTATATATTTCCCCAGCATGAGGGATTTAAATGCGGAACCTGTTTTCCCTTCAAAGTATTTGATATCGAAAAAGATAGGGAAATGGATTTTACAGAAATTCCTTTAATCGTGATGGATACAACCTTGAAGAATTACAGGAAATTATCATTTGAGGAAGCCAAGGAAAGAATCCTTCGTCTTGCGCGAACCTGCAAATCAGTTGGTGGCTGTTTCACCATGCTCTGGCACAACAGCTCCTTTTCGCAGAGTTGGCAAGATTGGGGAGATTCCTATCCGGATATGATCAGGAAAATCACTGACCAAAGAGGTAACGGCTGAATTTCATTTAACCTTTTCTCAGCAGGATCTTATGCTTGATCATCCCTAACCAGGGACGCGGGTCTTTCAAGCTGAATAATCCCACAATATAAGGAGGAAATACTTTCTTGATCCATGAGAGTAATTTAAATCTTTTATTCTTTACATCACTTAAAGCCCCAAAAATTTCCTCGGGGAACACAATCCATTTCAAGCCGTACTTTTGGCCAGCACTTTTTTCATAAGGTTCATTGATCAAATCGTGATAGGCAATATCAGCAAAGTTGATATTGCATGCTGTCGCAAGACTGTGCCACTTCCAGAATCTCGCATTCACCTCGATCAGATAGAACTGACCGTTCTTCTGGTTTCTTTTATATTCCACCTGTGCGACCCCAAAAAATCCCAGCTTGCGTAGAAGATTAATGCTCGGTTCAATAATTTCATTACATTCAACACTTTTTGCGATCGAACAGGTTCCGAATTCCCGCGGGTACTGGTGCAGCTTTCTGCCAGTAAATTGGCATATAGCCCTACCTTTAGGATTCATGTAGCAGCAGAATGAATAGAGATTGCTTTCATCACCCATGATCTGCTCTTGAAGGATTATTTTTCCCCCTGGCAATTGCTTCAATATCTCATTGATTTCTTCCCTTGAATGTACAATAACAACCTGTTTTCTAAAAGTTCTGAAGAATTCCTTGCCTTCCAGGCCTTTTACCAGGGCTGGGAAATGAATATTATCAAGTTTTGCCAAATCTCCAGAATCATAGATAAAATCCGATTTCGGTATCTTAATTCCTAATTGCTCT
>CAYPPV010000049.1:0-9822 GCA_964412705.1 uncultured Pelolinea sp.
ATAGCTCTTCTCTTTTACTCTATATATCTGATTAAGATGTTTTTTATCTGTTCAATCGTCTTTTCTGTGCTTTCAAACAGGATTGTTCTCAATCCCACTTTTTTAGCACCAACTAAATTTTCTTCCAAATCATCGATGAAAATTGCCTCTTCCGGCTTGATTCCCAAGCAGTCAAGCGTGATAAAGAAAATTTCTTTATCCGGTTTTCTGGCACCTACTTCGGAAGAAAAAATGCAGACATCAAAGGGATCGATGAAATCAAACCTTTTGCTGAGATGCTTTCTTGCGTTCTCCCACGCGTTGCTCAGCAATCCAATTTGGTATTGGGGTTTTAAAGATTTGGCAAATTCAAGAAGTTTTTGATCGATTTTATCTCCCGAGAAAAATCGCTCATACACCTCCTCAAAAGTCAAATCTGTCCGCATAAAATGTTCCAGAACAACCTTCCAGTGTTCCTCATCAGAAATCGCACCTACTTCTGATTGAATTGAAGTAGGGCTTATAAAAATAAATTTTTCCAGTTCCTTCCTCGTTGTCCCAAATTCCTCGGCAAGTTCCTCCCGAGGAGTTGGATCTTCCGTCCGCAGGATCACACCGCCCATGTCAAAGATAACAGCTTTGTAGGTTTCGGCCATATGCCCTCATTTCCAAGAGATTGAAAAATTATAGCAAATCGACTAATGTACAAGATTGTTGGGATATCAATTTATTCTTTATAATTTTAGTCATGAAGGTTTTTGAATCCGCATTAAGCAGTTTTTTGGGCGTATTTCTATCACCTAGACAAAAATCATTGTTCAGTAAATACCTGGATCTGCTTCTCGAGTGGAACAAAAAAATCAACCTCACATCAATTACAGATACGGAGGAGATTTGGTTTAAGCATTTTTTAGATTCATTGACCTGCCTCCGCGTTATCCGGCCAGCACCCCTAATTTCGATAGTAGATATTGGAACCGGAGCCGGCTTTCCAGGCATTCCATTAAAAATAATGCTCCCCGGTGTAGACCTGCTTTTGGTTGAATCTGTAGAAAAGAAATCAGGTTTTTGCCAATTCATTGTGGAAAATTTAAAGCTTGATCATGTCACTGTCCTAAATGCCCGCGCTGAAACAGTAGGCAGTGACTGCAGATACCGTGAACACTTTGATTGGGCAGTTTCCAGGGCTGTCGCATCCCTACCAGTGCTCGCCGAATACCAGCTGCCGCTTGTAAAACCTGGAGGCAGTGCGCTGGCAATGAAGGGAGATATTTCAGAAAATGAAATCAGGTCATCCGAAACTGCGTTCAAAATTTTGGGAGGTCATCTGGAGAAAATCGATACTTTTTACCTGCCTGGAAATTTTGGAAAAAGAACCATCATTGAAATAAGAAAGTCGAAAAAAACCCCCGAAAAGTACCCCCGAAGAATTGGCGTACCGTCAAAAAAACCACTTGCTTAATTCTCAGCCAAATCCGGCTGATTGATTTTCCCCATTTTAATTTCCAGCACTTTGCACCTGCTGATAAATTCCTTTGAAAATAAATCAAGATCTGCTGTGGTTAAAATCGCCTGCCCGTTGTTATCAATCACATTGAGGAAGTCTTCACGGCGGTTTTTATCCAGCTCAGCAAGCGTTTCATCCAAAAGAAGAACGGGCGTCTCTCCTGTTTTCTCCTTAAGCCACTCCATCTCACTGAACTTAAGTGCCATAATAGCACTGCGGATTTGACCACGAGATCCATAGACGCCCAAATCGACTCCGTTTATCATAAATACCATGTCGTCCCTGTGCGGACCGATTAATGTAACACCCCTGTTGATCTCATCCCTTCTCATCTTCAACAGTCTTTTTTCATATTCCTCAGCAATTTCATCCATATCCATTTCGATGTTCTGAATATTTATTCCACCAATACTCCTTTGTGGTCCTGGATCCCGATTAGGGAAAAATGAAGGGGCATAGAGAATTTCCAAAGTTTCTCTTCCATTAGTCAACCGCAAATATTTGTCCCTGACGCGATCCCATAGTTCGGAAATTACCTGATTTCTCAATTTAATAAGAACCGCTGCGTTTTCTACAATCATCTTGTCCCAGTATAAAAGCTGGTTCTGATCTCCACCTGTCTCAAACAGCTGCTTTAGAAGTGCGTTTCTTTTAACCACCCCTTTTTGGAATTTATCCAACGCTTTTACATAACCCGGGAAAACTTGAGAGAGCGTCTGGTCAAGATATCGTCTGCGTTCAACGGGACTACCTTCTACTATGCGCATTGTTTGCGGCAAGAACAGGACGGAATTAAAAAAGCCAACCGCATCAAAAAGCTTCTTGCGAATGCCGTCAATTAATACTTGCTTTCTTAAACAAAAGGTGCCGCTCCTGGTTTTATGGAGAATCAATCTAATTTCTATATTATGATTCTTTCCATTCTTGTTGATCACAGAAACCAGCCTGCCAACAGGGGTTGCATCATTATGAGAAGCAAGATTAACCATCTCCTTATCATTCCCCGCAATGGGAGATGTCAGGATCGACATGAGATGGACTGCTTCAAGCAGGCTGGTTTTCCCCTGGGCATTATCTCCACAAAACAAAGTGAATTGCCTATTAAAATCAATTTCAAGGCGTCGAAAAATCCTGAAATTAGATAAAGATAGGGTTTTAATAATCATCAGGAACTCAGGTTATTCTAAACGTTCTTGATATCCGCTTCCGTTTCCTGGGTTTGATACAGTGTTTCTGCACGGTCAACAAATAAAATTCCATTTATATGGTCCATTTCATGCTGAAAGATCCTGGCCAACCAGCCCTTCGCGTGAATTTGTTCTATTTCTCCTCTTCTATTTATCCCTTCAATGATGATTTCTTCCGATCTTTCCACATCTCCCACAATATTTGGGACAGACAAACATCCCTCTATGCCCATTACTTTATTTTCTGACATCATTTTAAATTCCGGATTGGCCAGGACAAATAACGAGGGTTCAGCATTCTCATCCTCATCATTCACCGGATATTCGACCACGATCAGCCTTAATGAAATATTCACCTGGGGCGCCGCAAGTCCCACCCCGGGTTCATCCCGCATCGTTTCAATCATATCGTCAACCAGCGATTGAAAATTCCCGTCAAAATTTTTAACAGGGTGAGCTTTTCTCCGAAGAATTTCATCCGGCAGTTTCACCACTTCACGCAGTGCCATTTCAAAAAAATCCCTTCTGAACTCTACCAATAATTTTTATTATTTTACTCTAATAAATATTAATTATTCCGAAAGTGATTCGTCACTTTTTTTCTTTTCTTTTATCCGATGAAAGGTTTCCATCCAACCAGCCAACCGCCTTTGTTGGTCAGTCAGTTTTTTCTTGTTCATTTCTTCAATTCTATTGTTGAATATTGTGTAAATTTTTTCCTGGACAGCACTTGGATCAGGCACTTTATCAAAGGTAAATTCTTCATCTCCAATCCTGATATATACGGTGCCGAAATTTAATAAAATGCCAAGCAAACCTTTTTTTTCATAGCGTATGGACTGAATATTCTCCAAAGGGGCTGTTCGCTGGTTGCGTAGCCCAAAGGGTCTTTGGTAAAGATCAATAATCTGTTCCCGGGTAATGATGTAATGGTCGTTTCTCCAGTCAAAAAATTGATACAGCCACCAGACAATCAAACCCGACTGAATTACAAGGATAATTACAGGCCATAAGTTATTGGATAAGATATCCACACCATTTGATGAGAGAAAAAGAAATAATAAAAGATTGCACAGCAGAAGCGAAGAGGGAACAAGCACTTTTTTAATCAGGATCAGCCAATGGGTTCGATAAGTTGCAACAACTTGATCTTTGTTTGTTGGTGATATCGTTGTATCCACAGCCATATCAGGCATAGTACCATCAAGAATCTCCTTTTCCATAAGCATTCTCTCAAACGAGGTCGCTTCCTCCTGAATAGCGTTCTTCATCTCTTTTTTCCAGATGTATTCAAGCAGAGACTGGACATTCTCAACATATGGAACATTTCTTAATAAACTGGCCCCGGTATAGGTTTTCACATAAAGGTCGCCGAAATTAAACCTCCGGCCAAAAAAATTTTTCTTAAAATTAAGGTTTGTGATTGTATGGAGTGGTGTCTCAACTCTGAAGTCCTGTGTAAATAGCCTCTTCATTGAATTAATTACCCGCTCACTCGTAAATATAAACCAGTCTTTCCTCCAATCGATGTATTGCCATAACGACCAAACACCAAGAATCAGTAGTTCAATGAATAATTGCGTTAATAGAATGCCTAGATTGATAATTCCTGTTGCGTTAAGAAGAATAGAAGCAAGCAGGGGTATGGACACCACACCGGCAAATCCCAAAATCCGCAGAAACAGGCCGAACGGATGGGGGCGGCTGGCAAAGTGAATCGTTTCCCTTCTTACATCATCCTTTACTTCAAAAACAAGGAGACTTTTATACGAATTATTCAGGATCTCAAACATTTGGTCGATCTTCAGGTTTCTCGATTTGATTTCCTGAATCAGGTTTTTATTGATGCGTACCAGCAGAACACGGTCCACAGCTCTTGCGCTTGTTTGTCTGGATTCCAGTTCACCAACAACCTCCAATCCAAATAGATCTCCCTGCTTAAGATAGTTGACGCCTACCAAAGCTCGTTTTTTTTCTTTTAAGAGCTCAATCTGGCCTTCAAAGATAATATATAAATAACCTGCTTTTGAATCTTCCTGAAAGATAATTTTTTGCGGATCAAAATAGACCAGATCACTTTCTTCAACAATTCTGCTGATTTCGTGATCGTCCAGAAAATTCAAGGGGTAGACATTATGTAAAAATGCAATTATTTCATCTCTTTTTACAGTCATAAAACAAGTATATCTTATGCATCCTACATCTTTCCACTTGCCCCTTGCCATCTGGTAAAATTGCTCTTCGTTAAGACAACGGAGATTATTGGTTGAAAATCAGCAAATTTAATGTATTCCGCTGGATATCGATTGCATTGATGGTATCTGCTGCGGTCTTACTGGTATTACAGCTGATTCAGTTCAGCCGGTTAAGAGCCGGTTTTCCTCCCGGCACCCATATTGCGGGTGTAGCAGTCGGGGGACTGAACCAGCAGCAGGCAGCGCAAAGAATTACGGAAGCCTATAACCGGCCTATCGAACTGGTCTACAACGACCAGAGAATCCACGTGAAGCCTTCGCAAATCGGTTTTAAACTGGATATAGAGAAGATGATCGCTGCCGCAGACCAGCAGCGGGTAACACTACCTTTCTGGTCTTCCTTCTGGGATTACCTCTGGAATGAACAACCGGAATCCCGCAACACGATCCTAAGTGCCGATATTGAGGAGAACCGCATCCGCTCATACTTGATGAAAGAAATCTCTTCCCGTTATGACCAACCACCAAAATCCTCCCGGCCAGTGGCAGGAAGCGATTACTTCGTTTATGGAAATCCGGGGGACATGCTAGATATCGAACGCTCCTTGCCATTAATTATTGAAGCACTTCGTTCTCCTTATAATCGAACCGTTCTCCTTATTGTAAGTGAGGTGGAACCTCCTAGACCCTCGCTGGAAAACCTCGAGGTACTAATAAAACAGATCATAGACAAGAATGGTTACGATGGATTAACTGAGTTGTATGTGTTGGATCTCGAAAACCGAGAAGAGATTAATTTCGCGTATGAACTCGGTGAAGAATATGATCCGGGCATCGCGTTTACCGCTGCCAGCGCGATAAAAATCCCCATCCTCGTTTCCGCCTATCGTGTATTGGAGGAACCTACACCCGCATATGCCGCTGAATTAATCGAGGGGATGATCAAGGAGTCGGATAATGAAATGGCCGATGAGCTAATGGAAACCTACCTAGACCGCACACTCGGCCCCATCCTAGTCACAGAAAACATGCAGGCAATAGGTCTGGAAAATACATTCCTTGGAGGTCATTTCTATCCAGGCGCTCCTCTTCTACGGCGTTATTCCACACCCGCAAACAATCGCCTGGATTACGATACAGACCCGGATGTTTACAATCAGACCACCACAGCGGATATGGGAATGCTGCTGGATGATATCTACCAGTGTGCCAAGACCAATGGGGGAACTTTGAAGGCGGTTTTTGGTGATGAGATATCCCAGAGTGAATGCCAGTACATGATTACCTATCTGACCATGAACAAGACCGGGCATCTTCTGGATACAGATTTGCCAGGATCAACCCAGTTTGCACACAAGCATGGTTGGGTTGCGGAATCAGACGGAGTGACGAGAACAGCAATTGACGCGGGAATTTTCTTTACGCGGGGCGGTGATTATATTGTCGTTCTGGGACTATATCAGCCAACCCAATTGATTTCTAATGTTGCTGATGCTTTGAGTTTCCAAATTTCCCGGGCAATTTACAATTATTTCAATATCTCCTGAAATTCGCTAGCTCAATATCTCATTCTGCAAATGCCTTTTTTATATTCGCACCGAATATCAAATCATTTAAAGGCAGGCAAAAATATTCAGCATGCAAGTATGATAAATGTCAGTCTTAATCCCGCCCTCTCTGATAGAGCGCCGGTAACCCTTTTGCCTTTACCGCTGGTAATTTCGTCGCACAAACCAGAACGAGCATCAGAAAACAGATTTGTATGGAGCGCATTCCGGTGCTTTACCTAGCGGAATGTGATTGCGATGGGAACATTGGGAGCCTTATACTCCTTGATTATTTAAGGTGCGAATCAGCTGGTCAACCCCTTTTTGTCTGAAATTTAGAGTATCAATCTTTCAGCCGCCGGTTTCATAGCTGCCACGCTTGGCGCGGGTATTGTGGTTGGTGGTTTGATGGGCGGGTAAGAACTCATAATTGCACCCGGGGAAAAATAAAGCAGGGCAAACATGATGTAGCAATACGTTCTTTCATTATTACTCCTCGAGCAAGGTCAAAATTTCCGGTCCATTGTCCGTAATGACAACTGTATGTTCAAACTGTGCTGATAATGAGCCATCCGCTGTTTCGACCGTCCATTCGTCCGGCATAAGTCTCGTATCCGGTCTTCCAATATTGATCATGGGTTCAATGTTTATAACCAAGCCTGGGCGCATAACTGGCCCCCGGTTAGCCGGTCCAATATGGGGAACAAAGGGCTCCTCCCAAAGCTGTCGTCCGATGCCGTGCCCGCCATATTCTCTTACGACAGAATATCCCTTCTTTTCCGCGTAAGTTTGAATGGCTACTCCTATTGCGCCGACACGGTTCCCAGGCCTGCATGCCAGAATTCCTCTCCGAAGGCATTGTTTGGTGGTCTCAACCAAATTTTTCACTTTTTCACTGACTGCCCCAACCATGTACGTGTAACAGGCGTCGCCACACCAGCCCTTGTATTTCAATCCAATATCGATTCCAACGATATCACCCTGATTCAACACTCGTCCATCAGGTATTCCATGGCAAATCTGATTATTGACAGAAGCCGTAATCACGCCAGGAAAAGGCCGCTGATTGGGGCGCTGCCGGATTCCCTTATAAAGTGTTTTGGCACCCTGCTTAATGATGAATTTTTCAGCTCTTTGGTCAATTTCACTTAAAACCGCACCCGGCCGGATTATGGCTTCAATTTCCTTAAATGTTGCTGCGACGATTTGTCCGGCTTCGCGAAGCCCTTGAATTTCTTTCTTTGTCTTGATATTGATCATTCTGATAATCCAATCCCATTAATATATAATCTTCCAATTGGAAGCAAGTTGTCATCGATTCCTGAAAAATCGCGCTTGGTCTCGATGCATTCCCATTCCAAATCAACTCCCAGTGATTTTACAGCAGCACCTATGTTTCCCATGCATATCCCTATATCATGAACTGCATACTGTTGCCGGAAATCATAGATTCTTCCAATTCTTCTGAGTTTAGCAAAAATATTAATGAAATTGGATTCTGTAGCAAATCGCCATGGCTGGATATTTTGGGCAGATGGCGAACGTCGACCTGCTTCCATTACTTTGGCGAAATTTTGGTTATTTCTCATGAGGGATTTCCATCCATCATCAATAAATAATTCATCAAATGAAAGGCGTTCTTTAGATTGAACCACTAGCTGGGAGATTTTTCTATAAAGGTGCAAGGATTGGTTTTGATGAGGAAACCCGAAAATGATAAAGGAAGTAAACACTGCATTGACCGGAAGATCCAGCGAAGCTCTTACTTTCTCTTGCCTGTGGATACATCCTATATAACAGCTTCCTATCCCATGGGACCAAAGATATAAAACAAATTGTTCATTTCGAAATCCCAGGTCTTCAAGCAGATATTCTTTCCCTGTGATATAAGGGAGGCATACATATGGGGGATTAAAAATCCTTCCAAACCCGCCCACCGCTTTCCCGACAGTAGATTGCGGATCATAATCATATATTTTTAATTGATATTGATTCTCTGAAAAGATCCCTGGCAGACAGTCATTTAACTGCATTAAATCGCTCAAATCAGAGACATCAATTTTCTTATCCGCATACCTGCGAACAGAAGTCCTGGTAATAATATCCTGGTAAGAAATTTCGAAATCCGGCACCGAACCACCTATCAACCAAAATGAAAATTATACTCGTCATCTACCTTATAAGTGTTAGGGTCAGAATTGGGGTAATATACTTAGGATACAAAATATAAGAAATTTGAAAAAATAAATTTTTTATAATCCTGCATATTAATGGCATCCGAAAAACCGACACCGACTGTTGAAGATTATCTGTGTATTATTTATACGCTTAAAAGAGAAGGAAATGAGGTTTATGGCGCGAAATTGGCGGAAATCCTGAATGTATCTCCGCCAACTGTAACAGCCACCATTCAGCGCATGGTGCGGGACGGCTGGATCAATTACAGCACTTCAAAAAAAATTTCCCTAACAAAAATCGGCACGCAGGCAGCCAGGTCAGTTATCAGAAGGCATATGTTGACTGAATGGATGCTGTCGAAAATCCTGAATATCCCCTGGTCCGACATTCACGAGGAGGCGGATAAGCTGGAACACTCAATTTCTCCTGATATAGAAAAGAGCCTCAGCGCTGTACTCAATGATCCTGATTTCTGCCCCCATGGAAATCCCTTTCCAGGTTCAGAAGAGATTTCTGAAAACTGGATTCCGCTCTTGAAATTTTCCCAAAAAAAGAGTGTAATCATTCGCCGTATTCACGAGTTCCTGGAAGACAACCTGGATGCAATGAGATTCCTGGAAGAAAAAAATGTGCTGCCCGGGCATGTTTTCACAATCAAACAAATCATACCTTTTAACAAAACACTAACGATTTCCGGTGAAAAAAATAATGTAACCTTGGGATTCGAGATCGCAAATCTTATTTATGCCGAGGATATATTAAAAAGACAATGATCATTTCTAAAAACCTGGGTTATCCAAGAATCGATTTGAACCAGGAAATGAAAGGAGCGCTTGAATCATTCTGGCTAGGAAAAATTACAGCTGAAGAGTTGGCGAGTACTGGCAGGGCAGTCAGGCGGATGAACTGGGAAACCTGAGAAACGCTGGCGTTGACCGGATTCCAAGTAATGATTTTTCATATTACGATCATATGCCAGATCATGCCATGCTTTTTAGCTCTTATCCAGCCAGATATAAAGATTCGGATTTCTAAAACCAGTTCCAGAACTGCTTCGCAATAGCCAAGGGATACACAGATCGGTCAGGCAGATCCATCCCACCGCTGGAGATGACCAAGTGGTTTAACACAAATTATCAATATCTTGTACCCGTAATATATCCGGACACAACCTTCAAATTGAATGCAGACAAGCCTGCAAGTGAGTACCAGGAAGCCAAAGACCAGGA